>NZ_JBEYHT010000024.1:0-103350 GCF_040635425.1 Streptomyces laurentii
ACAACCTCGTCGCGCACACCTGCTTCGTGGCGTCGGAGGCTTACTGATGCCGCCGGGGCGGATCAGACCGCGCCGGCGCCGGTGAGCGCCCGGACCTCGGTCTCGGCGTGCTTGGCCTCGTCCGCCGGCTCGGACGAGGTGACGGTGCCGAACCAGCCGGCGAGGAAGCCCAGCGGGATGGAGATCAGGCCCGGGTTCTCCAGCGGGAAGAACTCGAAGTCCACGCCGGGGAACAGCGATTCGGGGCTGCCGGAGACGACCGGCGAGACGACGACGAGCAGGACCGCGGGGACGAGTCCGCCGTACACCGACCAGACAGCGCCGCGGGTGTTGAACCGCCGCCAGAACAGCGAGTAGAGCACCACGGGCAGGTTCGCCGAGGCGGCCACGGCGAAGGCCAGACCGACCAGGAAGGCCACGTTGAGGTCGCTGGCCAGCAGGCCGAGGCCGATCGCGGCGACACCGATGCCGGCGGCGGCGAGCCGGGCGACGGTCACCTCGCTGTACTGCTTGGCGTCGGAACGGCGCAGTGTGGCGTAGAGGTCGTGGGCGACCGACGCGGAGGAGGCGAGGGTGATGCCGGCGACCACGGCCAGGATGGTGGCGATGGCGACGGCCGCGACGACGGCGAAGAGGATCGTGCCACCGGTGGAGCCCGGTCCGCCGCCGAGGTCGAGCGCGAGCAGGGGTACGGCGGTGTTGCCGGCCGCGTTGGAGGCGTGGACGGTGTCGGGGCCGACGACGGCGGCCGCGCCGAAGCCGAGCACGATCGTCATCAGGTAGAAGCCGCCGATGAGGCCGATCGACCAGACGACGGAGTGCCGGGCGGCCTTGGCGGTGGGCACGGTGTAGAAGCGCGACAGGATGTGCGGAAGTCCGGCGGTTCCGAGGACGAGGGCGAGACCGAGGCTGACGAAGTCGAGGCGGGCGGTCCAGTTCTGGCCGTAGAGCAGTCCGGGGCCGAGGAAGTCCGCGCCATGGCCGCTGCGTTCGGCGGCGCTGGCGAGGAGCTCGTTGAAGTTGCCGTGGAAGCGGATCAGGACGAGCACGGTGAGGGCGATCGTGCCGACCATGAGAAGCACGGCCTTGACGATCTGGATCCAGGTGGTGGCCCGCATGCCGCCGAGCGACACGTAGACGACCATGAGGGCACCGACCCCGATCACGGTCCAGGAGCGGGCGGCGCCGCTGGTGCCGCCGAGGAGCAGGGCGACCAGGCTGCCGGCGCCGACCATCTGGGCGACGAGGTAGAGCACCGAGACGGTGACCGAGGAGGAGCCGACGGCGATCCGGACGGGACGCTCGGCCATCCGGGAGGCCACGACGTCGGCGAGGGTGAAGCGGCCGCAGTTGCGCACGAGTTCGGCGACGAGCAGCAGGACGACCAGCCAGGCGACGAGGAAGCCGACGGAGTACAGCATGCCGTCGTAGCCGAACAGGGCGATCAGGCCGGAGATGCCGAGGAAGGAGGCGGCGGACATGTAGTCGCCGGCGATGGCGAAGCCGTTCTCCATGGGCGAGAAGAGGCGGCCTCCGGCGTAGAACTCCTCGGCGGAGCCCTGCCGGTTGCGGCCGGCCCAGGTGGTGATGGCCAGGGTGACCACGATGAAGACGCTGAACAGCACCAGCGCCAGGGTCTGGTGGTCGCCGGTGATCTGGTCTCCGGTCATGACCGCGCCCCCCGGGTCATCTGCTGGGTGTCCCAGCGCAGTTCGAGGGCGGCCCGGTCCCGGCGCCGCCGCGCGTGGCGGACGTAGGCCCAGGTGAGCAGGAAGGTGGTGGCGAACTGACCGAGTCCGGCGAGCAGGGCGACGTTGACGGCTCCGGCCACGGGGTGGGCCATGACACCGGGGGCGGCGGTCGCGGCGATCACGTACGCCAGATACCAGAGGAGGAAGGCGCCGGCGGCCGGGAAGACGAACCGGCGGTACCGGCTGCGTACTTCCTGGAAGGCGGGACTGCGTTGGACCTCCAGGTAGATGTCCGCGGTGCTGTGCACTCGCTGGCGCGGGACCATGCCGGACGGGTCCAGGGCGGTGTCCCCGATCCCGTCGTGCTCCGTGTCGTCGTGGGTCAGGGCGGCGTACCCGGTCGTGCCGAATCCGTCCCCGCCGTGCCCCTCGCTGTCGGGGGCTTTCCCGTCCGGCTCGCCCCATGGGGCGGCCAGCGCGTCGTACCAGGGGTCGTCGATCCGCACCGTCGCGGCGTCGCGCCCTTCCTGCTTCTCCACCGGTGAACTCTCCTTGGTCAGCGGACCCTTTGGGCCGCGTGCCCAAGGATGGACAGAGCGGGCGCATCCTGGACGCTTCTCCTGGATTCTTCACACCATTAGGTGACCGAGGCGCCCTTGCGCCTGACCCGTGCCGTCTGACTGTCGTATCGGCGAGGCTCCTGAGGGGGACACCAAGAACACCGGCAAACGCGCCGAGGCCCCCGGCGACGGATGCCGGGGGCCTCGGACGGAGATAGCCGCGGGCGCCGGGTGGGGCGCCGTTCGCGGGAAGGGACGTCAGGCGTCGATACGGGAGCGGTCGAGGGTCGCCGCGGAGCTGGTGATGAACTCCTTGCGGGGAGCCACGTCGTTGCCCATGAGGAGGTCGAAGACCGTCTCGGCCGCTTCCAGGTCGCCGATGTTGATCCGGCGCAGGGTGCGGTGGCGGGGGTCCATGGTGGTCTCCGCCAGCTGGTCCGCGTCCATCTCGCCGAGGCCCTTGTAGCGCTGGATGGAGTCCTTGTAGCGGACCCCCTTGCGCTGGAACTCCAGCAGGGTCTGGCGCAGCTCGTTGTCCGAGTACGTGTAGACGTACTTGTCCTGGCCCTTCTTGGGCTGGACCAGCTCGATGCGGTGCAGCGGCGGCACGGCGGCGAAGACGCGCCCCTGCTCGACCATGGGCCGCATGTAGCGCTGGAACAGGGTCAGCAGCAGGGTGCGGATGTGGGAGCCGTCGACGTCGGCGTCGGTCATCATGATGACCTTCCCGTAGCGGGCCGCGTCGATGTCGAAGGTGCGGCCCGAGCCCGCCCCTATGACCTGGATGATCGCTCCGCACTCGGCGTTCTTCAACATGTCCGAGACGGAGGACTTCTGGACGTTGAGGATCTTGCCGCGGATCGGGAGCAGCGCCTGGAACTCGCTGTTGCGGGCGAGCTTGGCGGTGCCGAGCGCCGAGTCTCCCTCGACGATGAAGAGTTCGCTGCGCTCGACGTCGTCGCTGCGGCAGTCGGCGAGCTTGGCGGGCAGCGAGGAGGACTCCAGGGCCGTCTTCCGGCGCTGTGCGTCCTTGTGCTGCCGGGCCGCGATACGGGTACGGGCGGCGGCAACGGCCTTCTCCAGGACGGCCCGGGCCTGGGCCTTGGCGTCGCGCTTGGTGGAGGTCAGGAAGGCCTTGAGCTCCTTGGCGACCACGTTGGCGACGATCCGGCGGGCCGCGGAGGTGCCGAGCACCTCCTTGGTCTGGCCCTCGAACTGCGGCTCGGCGAGCCGGACCGTGACGACGGCGGTGAGACCCTCCAGGGCGTCGTCCTTGACGATGTCGTCCTCGGCGACGCGCAGCATCTTGGCGGAGCGCAGCACCTCGTTGACGGTCTTGGCGATCGCCTGCTCGAAACCGGAGACGTGGGTGCCGCCCTTGGGGGTGGCGATGATGTTGACGAAGGACTTCAGCGTCGTGTCGTAGCCGGTGCCCCAGCGCAGGGCGACGTCGACGCCGAGCTCGCGGGTGACCTCGGTGGGGGTCATGTGGCCGCGGTCGTCGAGGACCGGGACGGTCTCCTTGAAGGTGCCCTGCCCGGTGAGGCGCAGGACGTCGCAGACGGCCTTGTCCTGGGCGAGGAACTCGCAGAACTCGCTGATGCCGCCGTCGAAGCGGAAGGTCTCCTCGCTCTTGCCCACGCCCTCGAGGTCGCGCTCGTCGCGCACGACGATGGTCAGGCCGGGGACGAGGAACGCGGTCTGGCGGGCCCGCTGGTGCAGCGTCTCCAGGGAGAGCTTGGCGTCCTTGAGGAAGATCTGGCGGTCGGCCCAGTAGCGGACCCGGGTGCCCGTACGGCCCTTGGGGACGCGCTTGCCCTTGCGGAGGCCGCCGGACGGGTCGAAGGGGCTGTCCGGGCCGGACTCGGTGAAGATGCCGGGAACGCCGCGGCGGAAGCTCAGCGCGTGCGTGACGCCTCGGTCGACCTCGACGTCGAGGCGGGCGGAGAGCGCGTTGACCACGGAGGCGCCCACACCGTGCAGACCGCCGGAGGCGGCGTAGGAGCCGCCGCCGAACTTGCCGCCGGCGTGCAGCTTGGTCATGACGACCTCGACGCCGGAGAGGCCCGTCTTGGGCTCGACGTCGACGGGGATGCCGCGGCCGTTGTCCTGGACCTCGACGGAGCCGTCGTCGTGGAGGATCACGTCGATGTGGTCGCAGTAGCCGCCGAGGGCCTCGTCGACCGAATTGTCGATGATTTCCCAGAGACAGTGCATCAGTCCACGGCTGTCCGTGGATCCGATGTACATACCGGGGCGCTTGCGGACGGCTTCGAGCCCTTCGAGGACGAGCAGGTGCCGCGCGGTGTAGTTGGAACCGTCACGGTCTGCGGTCAGCAGCGCACTGGACGGCACGGACGTATCGGCGGTCACGCGGTTCGCTCCTCGCTGAATTTGAAATCTGGCCCGGTGGGGTAAGGCCCGGCGTCGGTCGCCGGTCAGAGGGTACCGATGCCTGGTAGGGCCGTTGTCACGCCACCCTCCTGATTCTTCATGCTAGTCCAGAGTCGCATGAGTGTTCGATCCCTCGTTGGGGTGACGGAAACATCACGTTCCCTTCCAGGCATGAACCATTTAGGCTCCGGGCACGTCCTCATGAACAACCGGCAACCCGCCGGGAGGGCACCACCACACACAGCAACGCGAAAACCCGTAGAGCGAAGCAATACGGCTCATTCGCCGCCAAACGGCAGCAAACAGCCTCCTTGGAAAATTTTTCAAGGAAAAGCCACGAGCGGGAACGTTTTCGGCCTGGTTGGATGTTGACCCTGGTACGACAGCTCGTCGAGCTAGAGAAGAGGCGACGTGACTACTGTTCTGACCCCCGCGACCCCCCTGACGGCCGCTGACCGATGCGACCGCTGCGGCGCCCAGGCGTACGTGCGCGTCGTCCTGACCAGCGGCGGTGACCTGCTCTTCTGTGCTCACCACGGACGCAAGTTCGAGCCGGAACTGAAGAAGATCGCCGCAGAGATACAGGACGAGACGGACCGGCTCAGCGCCGTGCCGAACCACGCCGCGGACGACGAGCGCTGACGCCTCGCCTGCACGACGAGCCAGCAGCCGGTCACTGACGGCCGGCCGACGGGCGGCCCTCCCCACGCCATACGCGCGTGCGGGAGGCCGCCCGTTCTCGCACCGTGACCGCCCCCTGACACGGGGTCACCGGTCCGGTGCTTCGTCGTGCCAGGAGCCGTGATCCCGCCCCTGGCCCCGAGCGAGCCGGGCACTTCGCTCCGTTCGCCCCGGGCGACAGCGGGTCAGGAGCGCCGGCGCAGGATCTCGGACACCCGGGTGTAGACGCCGGGGCTGTCCGCCTCGCCACAGCCGCTCCCCCACGACACCAGGCCGATCAGCCGACCCCGCGCCACGAGCGGGCCCCCGCTGTCGCCCTGACAGGCGTCCCTGCCGCCGCGCGGGTCGCCCGCGCACAGCATCGTCTCGCGCCGGTACTCCACCCCCAGACCGCCCGGATACGCCCGTTCGCAGGTCGCGTCCGGCAACACCCGCACCCTCGCGGCGCGCAGCGACCGCGCGTACGTCCCGTCGCCGGTCGTGTCGCCCCAGCCGTACACGTCCGCCGCCGTGCCGGGCGCGAGCGCGGGATCGTCCGCGGTGGCCACGTCGATCACGTATGACGCCGGCAGCGCCCGCTCCAGGGTCACGACGGCCAGATCACCCGAGCCGGCCGCCGGGTCGTACTCCGGGTTGACCCAGGTGCGGGTGACCCGCACCTCCCGCCCGCCGTCGCCGCGCAGCGCCGTACGTCCAGCGATCACCCGGAAGTCGGGCAGTTCCCAGGGCTCGCCGCCCAGCACCTCGCTCCCCAGGCAGTGGGCCGCCGTGAGCACCTTGGTGGGGGCGACGACCGCCCCGCCGCAGAACTGCCCCGCCCGCGCACCCCCGAACCGGGCACGGCTGGACAGCGCCACCACCCACGGCGCGTCCGCGGTCCGGGTCGGCCGGCCGCCGACCACGACGCTGTCGGCGGCGGCGGGAACCGAGGTGGCGAGCGGCACCGCCGCGGCGGCGAGCAGACCCAGAGCGCCGGTCAGGGCGCGGGCAAGGGGACGACGCATGGAGTCTCCTGACTCTCCGTTGAGAAGCTCTTACCCAGCGTGGTCCAGTCGCACCGCCCGCGCACCCGCGCCTACGCCGAAGGGCCCGGCCCCCGAGGCGGGGAACCGGGCCCTTCGTGTGTCGGCGTAAGCCTCGTACAGATCTACGGATCTACGGATCTATCCAGGGATCAGTCGAGGTAGTCGCGCAGCACCTGCGAACGCGACGGGTGGCGCAGCTTCGACATCGTCTTCGACTCGATCTGACGGATGCGCTCACGCGTCACGCCGTAGACCTTGCCGATCTCGTCGAGGGTCTTCGGCTGACCGTCGGTGAGACCGAAGCGCATGGAGACGACGCCCGCCTCACGCTCGGAGAGCGTGTCGAGGACGGAGTGCAGCTGCTCCTGGAGGAGCGTGAAGCTGACCGCGTCGGCCGGGACGACGGCCTCGGAGTCCTCGATGAGGTCACCGAACTCGCTGTCGCCGTCCTCGCCCAGCGGGGTGTGCAGCGAGATCGGCTCACGGCCGTACTTCTGGACCTCGATGACCTTCTCCGGGGTCATGTCGAGTTCCTTGGCCAGCTCCTCCGGGGTGGGCTCGCGGCCCAGGTCCTGGAGCATCTGGCGCTGCACACGGGCGAGCTTGTTGATGACCTCGACCATGTGCACCGGGATACGGATGGTGCGGGCCTGGTCGGCCATGGCGCGGGTGATCGCCTGACGGATCCACCAGGTGGCGTACGTGGAGAACTTGTAGCCCTTGGTGTAGTCGAACTTCTCGACGGCGCGGATCAGACCGAGGTTGCCCTCCTGGATCAGGTCCAGGAAGAGCATGCCGCGGCCGGTGTAGCGCTTGGCCAGCGAGACCACGAGGCGGAGGTTGGCCTCCAGGAGGTGGTTCTTGGCCCGGCGGCCGTCCTCGGCGATGATCTCCAGCTCGCGCTTGAGCTTCGGAGCGATCTTGTCCGAGTTCGCCAGCTTGTCCTCGGCGAACAGACCGGCCTCGATGCGCTTGGCGAGCTCGACCTCCTGCTCGGCGTTGAGCAGCGGGACCTTGCCGATCTGCTTGAGGTAGTCCTTGACCGGGTCGGCGGTGGCACCGGCGACGGCGACCTGCTGGGCCGGCGCGTCGTCCTCGTCCTCGTCGGACAGGACGAAGCCCTTGCTCTCGCCCTCGGTCTCCTCGTCGTCCTTGCCGGGCGCGACGTCCTCGAGCAGCTCCTCGCCCTCGATCAGTTCGTCGTCGTCCTTCTTGGACGCGGTCTTCTTCGCCGTCGCCTTCTTGGCGACGGTCTTCTTGGCCGCCGTCTTCTTGGCGGCGGTCTTCTTCGCCGCGGCCTTCTTGACCGGGGCTCCGGTCTCGTCGGTCGAGTCGGCGCCCGCGGCCGCCGTGGCCGCACCGGCGGCCGAGACGGTCTTCGTCACGGTCGTCCTGGCGGTGACGGCCTTGGTGGCGGTGCGCTTGGCCGGGCTCTTCGCGGCGACGCTCTTGCGGGTGCGCTTCGGCGACTCCGCTGCACTGACCATCAGCGTCACACCCTCTTCCTCGAGGATCTGATTCAGGCTGCGCAGAACATTCTTCCACTGGGTCGGCGGAATCTGGTCGGCCTCGAAGGCTCGCCGCACGTCATCGCCGGCGATCTGCCCATCAGCCTTTCCCCGCTCGATGAGCGCCATCACAGATGCGGACTCGGCGATCTCCGGCGGGAGCGTACGGGATGTGCTGGCCGACACGAACAACCTCTCGGAACGATGGAAACGGCTTCCGGCCCCGCCCTGAATCGGGCCGGAGCCGACGACCGTCGGCAGGGAATGAGCCGACGGCGCGGGCTGGGCCGGGGAAATGCACAGCGCCTTGAGCGGCTGCTGTATTCCTTCCTCGGCTGTCACCTCTTAGGTCATCGCGGGGCCGCCGGGAGCGTTACGCCCAATCTTCGTGGCCCGAGTCACACCTCATTTACGGTGAATCCGCCAGGAAGTGTCAGGAAGGCGGCACGATCGCCTCGCCCGAAGCCCCACACCGTCACTGGCCGTCGCCCGACGTCGCCCGGCGTCACGTCACAGGGCGCCACTCGGTGCCGAGGGGCGTCGCCCGGGCACCCTCCGGTGCCGCGGCGGCGCCGTACGCGGCAGTGCCGGCCCTGCCCAGCGGGCCGAGCGCGTCGCGTGCGCCGGGCGCGCCGGGCGCTTCAAGGGTGCCGGACGAGCCGGACGAGCCGGAAGCACCGGATACGCCCGGCGCGCCGGAGCCCGGCGCACCCGGGGGTGGTCGCCCGCCCCCGGGTTCCGCTCGGTCCGGCGGTGCGCGGGACGGGCGTCACTGCGTGGTCGGCCACGGTGCGCGGTCAGTGCTGCTCGCGCGGCCCCGGCACGACGGGCTCGGGGTGTCCGGTCAGCAGCTGCCGCATGGCCGCCTCGGCGGCGCCCGCGTCACCGGCGGCGAGGGCCTCGACGATCCGGGCGTGGTGGCCGAGGCAGCTCTCGCTGAGGCGGTCGCATCCGGCGGCGGGGGATCCGGAGACCTGCAGGGCGGCGGCGACGATGCCGGAGAGGTGCTCCAGCATGCGGTTACCGGCGAGCTGGATGAGGAGGGCGTGGAATTCGGCGTCGGCGCGGGAGAAGGTGATGGTGTCGCCCTGGGCGTAGGCGTGGCCCATGATCTCGACCATGTCGGACAGCCGCTGCTGGATGTCCTCGCGGCCGTGACCGGCGGCGAGCCGGGCGGCGAGCGGCTCGATGGTCCAGCGCAGCTCGGCCAGCTCGCGGCGCTGGTCGTCGCGCTGCGGACCGAAGGCCCGCCACTCGATGATGTCGGGATCGAGCAGATTCCAGTCGCTGACCGGGCGGACCCGGGTGCCGACGTTGGGCCGGGCACTGACCAGGCCCTTCGCCTCCAGCACGCGCAGCGACTCGCGCACGACGGTGCGCGAGACCTCGAAACGCTGGCCGATCTCCTCGGGAACGAGCGGGCGGTCGGCGCCGAGGTCGCCGGAGACGATCATCTGGCCGAGCTGCTGGACGAGCTGTCCGTGCAGTCCGCGGCCGCGGCTGCCGGCGGCCCTGCGGCCGGCCCGGCCGAGCTCGTCCACCCCTTCCCAGGCGGGCGGGGCCACTCGGTCCGGCCCGGAGGCCTCGGAGTAGGGGTAGCGGTCGAGATCGCCCGGGGCGCCGAGGCCGGACTCGACGGAGCGGGCGGCGGTCATCATCGTGTGCGCAAGGGTACTCACGCATCCTTTGTCGGCGTGGCTTCCGCGCCCCTTGAGGTCTTTGGTGAAAAGCACACGAAAGGGTGATCGGCACCCCCTATACAATTGACGATTAATGAGACATAAGGTGCATTTTTCATGGGAGTTGCCGACCGAACGGAACTTCTCGATCCGAATGTGGTCACCAACGCGCCCTGCCGCGAAGGCCGGTGAGCACATAGGCGCACAGGAGAACCGTCAAGGTCAGCGCCAGGGCCACCCCCACGGGTTGGCCGACCACCTTGAGCGCCCCCATCACCCAGCGGTCCGCCGCCGTCGACCACTCGATGCTCATGAGACCGCGCAGCCGTCCCGGCAGCCCCGCGACGGAACGCCCGGGGCCCGCGGCGAGCACGTGACGCAGCGGTGGCGCGAAGGCCACCGGTACGGCGAGGACCGCGGCGACTCCGGCGGCGGCCGCCCGGAACACGCCCGCCCCCAGCAGCCCGGCCCACGCGCAGCCGATCACCAGGCCGAACCAATTGGCGGACAGTCCGGGCCAGTTGTGCGGTACGGGGACCAACTGGCCGCCGTAGACGAACCGCAGGGCCTCCCGGTCGGCGACGACGACCAGTACGGCGAGGAATGCCCCGACCCCGGCCGCGACGGCCAGTTTGGCCAGCAGCAGACCGAGCCGGCGCGGGACGGCGCCGCGTCCGGTGGTGAGTGCCGGGTAGCGGTACTCCTCCCCGAAGGAGAAGGCGCCGATGAGCCCGGCCCCGAGCGCCGCGGGCGGCAGCGGGGAGAGCCCGGGCCAGGCGGCCAGCGTCGCGGGCAGCGGGGTGCGCCCGTTGCGCGCGAGCAGGACGGAGATCACGACGGAGACGAACAGCACGCCCAGGACCACGAGCGGCGTGGAGGGCACCCCGAGGAGGCGGCGGATCTCGTAGCGCACGGGCCACAGCGGGGAACGCCGGGGCGGCTGGACCGCGGGAAGCGGGTCGGGGTCGACGTCCGGGACGAGGGCGGAGTCCAGGACGGGCGGGCTCTCGGAGTCCGGAGCCGGAGAGCCTTCGGGCGCCTCGACCGACACCTTCGCGGGTTCCGGGGCCGAAGCGCTCCGGGGTTCCGTGACCGGCAGGGGTCGATCCGGGTCGGCCACCGTCGCTCCGAAGGGCTCCTCGGCGGTCGCCGCGACATCGGCGTCGGGGGCCTCCGAGGCCGACAGGGCGGCCGGCGGGCCCTCGGGGGCGGGCGAGGGGCCCGGGATGGAAGCGGGCGCCGGTGCCAGGGCCTGGCGAGGCACGACGGAGTCGCCCGTGTCACCCGTCTCGTCGGCGAGCCGGTGCAGGAGCAGTCCGTGCCGGAAGGCGCTCTCGCCGATGGTGGCGCAGTCGCTGCCGTAGACGGACAGGTGGTTGCCGCCCTCCGCGACCACTTCCACCGAGCGGCGGGCGGCCCGGGATTCCTGGGCGAGCACGGCGGCCAGCCGGGTCGCGTAGGGCGTACGGACGACGACCCGGGGGCGCAGCCGGGTGCGGGCGAAGTCGGCGGCGTCCTGGTCGGCGACGAGCCGCCCCTCTTCCAGGGTGACGACCCGGTCGGCGTTCCGGGCGGCGTCCCTGGGGTCGGCGGTGGTGTAGAGGACGGTGCCGCCCTCGTCGGCGTGGGCGCGCAGGAGTTCGTACAGCCAGGCGCTCTCGCGTACGGAGAGCCGGGCGCCCGGCTCGTCGAGGAGCAGGGTGTGCGGGCCACCCAACAAGGCGCAGGCGAGGCCCAGTCGGCGGTCCATGACGAGCGGCAGGGTGCCGATGCGCTGGTCGCGGGCGCCGTCGAGGCCGACGGCCCGGAGCATGTCGTCGGCCCGGGAGCCGGGGACTCCGGCGGCGGCGCAGAGCATGCGGAGTTGGCTGCGTACGGTACGGGAGGGGTGGCCCGGGACGTCGCCCAGCAGGACGCCGACCTCGCGGGCGGGGTGGGCGACGCGGTGCAGGGCGCGGCCTCTGAAGTAGGTGACGCCACGGCCCGGTTCGAGCTGGAGCATGAGGCGCAGGGCGGTGGTCTTGCCGGCGCCGGCGGGCCCGTGCAGGGCGGTGACCGTGCCGGGCCGGGCCTCGAAGGTGAGATCGTCCACGACGGGCGGAAGGTCCCGGCGGGGGGTGCTGGTGAGTCCGATGGCCTGGAGCATCGCTTCTCTCGCGGGTAGGTGAGACCGCTCCGCGGCAGGGCGGCTGTTCCAGCAAGATAGCGTTACATTTCGGACTTTTAGCGTAGCGAACGCGCCTCGGGTCGCCGACGGCCCCGGTCAGACCTCCGGACGCAGCATCGGCGGGTTCAGCAATGTGGCGCCGCCGGCGCGGAACAGCTGGGCGGGGCGGCCGCCCTGACGGGTCGTCGTACCCCCGGCTGGCACGAGGAAGCCGGGCGTACCGGTCACCTTCCGGTGGAAGTTCCGCGGGTCGAGCGTCACGCCCCACACGGCCTCGTAGACCCGGCGCAGTTCGCCGACCGTGAACTCGGGCGGACAGAAGGCCGTGGCCAGCGACGAGTATTCGATCTTCGAACGGGCGCGCTCCACTCCGTCGGACAGGATCCGGGTGTGGTCGAACGCGAGCGGCGCCGGCATCTCGCCCGTGCCCTCCGTCGCGTCGATGTCATGACCGAGCAGCTCCTCGACCGGTGCCCAGCGCGCGCTGTTCGCGTCACCGCCCGCACGCGGCGCGGGCAGATCCGGGGCGAGCGCGAGATGGGCGACGCTCACCACGCGCATCCGCGGGTCCCGGTCGGGTGCCCCGTACGTCGCCAGCTGTTCCAGGTGCGCGCCGTTCCCGGGTCCGGGCTGCGACGTACCGGGGTCGTGGACGCAGAGCCCCGTCTCCTCGACCAGCTCGCGCGCGGCGGCGCCGTCGAGGTCCTCGTCGGCCCGGACGAACCCGCCCGGCAGCGCCCAGCTCCCCTGGAACGGAGGCTCCCCGCGTTTCACGACGAGGGCGCACAGGGCGTGACGCCGCACGGTGAGCACGACCAGATCGACGGTGACAGCGAAGGACGGGAAGGCCGACGGGTCGTAGGGAGGCATGCCGCGATCATAGTCGTCTCCCTGACGATAAACACGCGTCTCGAAGGATCGCACCGTTCCGCTTCTCCCCCGCCCCGGACTCTCCGCCGGCTCCATCGCTTTTGTCCGTCTCCCTGTCCGGCCAGGCCGTGCCTAGGACGTCTCCGCCGGCCGGACGGAGGGGCTGTGGGCATCCTGCCGTCGCGCGGTGCCCCACTCCCACATGCTGTGCATCACCGGCTCCAGGGCCCGGCCCCGCGCCGTGAGGACGTAGTGGACGCGCGGGGGCCAACCGGCGGTGCGATGGCGCTCGATCACGCCCGCGCCGGTCAGCTGGGACAGCCGGTCGGAGAGGACCTTGTCCGAGAGAGCGGGCAGGGCGGCGGACAGTTCCGAGTACGTGGCCCGGCCGCGGCGCAGGAACTCGCGGAGCACCAGCGGCGTAACGGCCCGCCAGCGCGGCCAGGGTGACGTCCACAGGGCAGTGCGGATCCTCGGCCCGGCGGCCCGGCGGAACGAGAGCGCTCTCAGGACAGTCCGCCAGCGGACCGTGGCCGTCCGGCCGTACGTGTCCAACCGTTTGGTGAGTCACGAAGGCCCTTTCTAACGTCCCGGGTGAACAGTCCGCCCGCTTCTCCCGGGGGTCCTCATGCGTATCCATCACCTGAACTGCGGCTCCCTCCGGAAGGTTCCCCCGCTCGTCGGGGAGGGCCCGCCGGAGGCCACGGCCGATCGACGGGCCACCGTGTGCCACTGCCTGCTCATCGAGACGGACGCGGACGGGCTGGTTCTGGTCGACACCGGGCTGGGCACCGCCGACCTGAACGACCCCGAAGGGGCTCTGGGCGCGGACTGGGTGGCGTACGCCGAGCGCACGGGACCCGGAGGAAAGCGCGCTGCGGCAGATCGTCCGCCTCGGCTACGCGCCGGGGGACCTACGCCACATCGTGCTCACCCATCTACACCGCGACCACGCCGGAGGGCTGCCGGACCTTCCGCACGCGCGGGTCCATGTGCACCCCGCCGAGTACCAGGCCGTCACGGATCCCGGGCACCCGCACCACCGGCACAGCCTCGACCGCTTCATGCCGGCGCACCGGGCGCACGGCCCGCTGCTGACGCCCGCCGTCCCGGACGAGGACACGGCGTGGTTGGGCTTCCCGGGGGTGGCACGTCCGCGAGGGCTCGCCTGCGAACTGCTGCTGGTGCCCCTGCCGGGCCACTCCGCGGGGCACGCGGGCGTCGCCGTCCGCGACGATGCCGGACAGTGGCTTCTGCACGCGGGCGACGCGTACATGTACCACGGCGAGATCGAGCGGACCCCGCCGTTGTCCCACCCCGTCTTCGCCCCGATCCAGCACGGCGCGCAGACCCATGCCGAGGCCCTCGTCGCCACGCTCGACCGGCTGCGCGCCCTCCACCGCGACCACGGGGACCGGGTGACGGTCTTCAGCGCGCACGATCCCTGGGAGTTCGCCCGCTTCGCCCCTCCCGCCGGCGCGTGATCCCCGTCAGACACCCAGCTGCAGACCGGGGGCGGCTTCCTCGACCATGCCGAGGCCGAAGCGGCCGGCGCGGGCCGCGAACGGTTCGCCCGCGACCACCAGCCCGGACAGCCGGACCTCGCCGAACGGCGCCGAACGCAACGGTTGCAGGGCCACCGTGCGGCCGGGCACGTCCGGGCGTACGCCGACCAGGGTGGTGACCAGGTACACCCCGGCCGCCGCGGCGACGGCGGCGGGCCTGCAAGCCGCCGGGTGCGCGACCGGCGTGACACCGGGGGTACGCCGCTGGCCCGCGAACATCTCGGGAAGCCGGTGGTCGAAGGCCTCGGCTGCGTCGAGCAGCCCGCGCAGCAGCCCGGCCGCCTCGCTCTCGTGACCGGCCGCCGCCAGCCCGGCGACCGCGACGGCGGTCTCGTGCACCCGTACGGCTCCCGAGCGGTGTCCGAACGGATTGTGCCCCTGCTCCTTCGCGCCGAGGCCGCGCAGCCCCCAGCCGGAGTCGAGCGCGGGAGTCACCAGGAGCCGGGCGAGCCGTTCGGTCCGGGCCCGGTCGAGGAGTCCGGGGGCGTACCAGCCCGTCTCGGCGAGCCCGGTGTCCAGCAGGTGCGCGGCCCAGCTCCCGAGCTGGCACAGCGGCCGGCCGTCGGACGTGAGCGCGAGCACGGGCCGGCCACCGGACGGATCGTCGAGCCAGAAACGGGCCCGGAACCGCTCGCGCAGCCCCCACGCCCACTCCCGCCATTCCTCTCCGCCGGGCCGTCCGCAGGCGTCGAGCAGATCGGCGCCGAGCAGGGCCGCCCGGTGCGCGTGGGCCTGGGTCTCGGCCCGGGCCTGGCCGGTGGGCCACGGGTCCGGCACACATCCGTGGGCGTCGAGGGATCCGCGCAGCCAGCCGAGACACCGCTCCGCGACGGGGAGCAGCTCCGCGAGGTCCTGGTCCGGCAGGCCCCAGCGGCGGGCCTCGGCGAGGACGACGGGGAAGGCGAGGGTGGCCTCGACACCGGTGCAGCGGGGCGGCAGATGGGGTCCGGCGTCGCGGAGCGGGCCGCGCATCCGTCCCGCCTCCGGCCCCGTACCGCCGCATTGGGCGCGGGCCACGGCCCGCAGGGTGGTCGCGGCGAGCCGGGTCCCGAGCGGGAGGGCCATACGGGCGGCCCAGAGGGCCTCGGCGGTGACGGATCCGCAGCGCCAGGGCACTCCGGCGGCCAGGTAGACGTCGGCGGGATGGGCCGGGTCGCGCTGGAGTAAGGCGCGCAGGTCGGCGACGGAGGCCCGCAATAACAGCCCGAGCCGGGCGTCGTCCCCTTCGGCGACGGCCTCGGAGAAGAAGTGCCCGCCGACCCGGCCGCCCGCGCCGGTTCCGAGTCCGGGTCCCGTGCCGGACCCCGTCGCGCGGCCCTGGCCGGAAGGGGGTGCGGCCCGGTCGGCGCGGAGCCGGAGGGTGAGGACGAAACTCGCGCCGGGGGCCAGTTCGGGGTCCCAGCGGAGCAGTCCGGTCGCCGCGAGGGCCTCGCTGGGCGGAGGGTCCGCCAGAACGGCGACGGCGGCGCCGTCGTCGGCGGTCCAGCGCAGCCCGCTGCCGTGGACGGCGGCGGTGAGCTCGGGGCCCGGCCGCCCCGACGCCACCGCGCGCAGGTCCGCGAGATCCGTGCCCAGAGCGATCTCCACGCGGATCCGCAGCGGCCGGGGGGCGGAGCTGCGCAGGGTGATCCGCTCCGTCCCGTCGGCGGCCCGGACCCGTTCGACGGCCAGCCCCGGGTCGGGGCCGGTGTCGCCGGGTGCACGCAGGACCCCGACGAACTCGGCCTGGTCCGCCGTGATCGCGCGGCCCTGGAGGGGGACGGGCGCGCGGCCGGCGACCCGCAGGACGCAGCGGGCGAGGAGCCGGCGCCCGGAGAGGAAGACCCCTTCGAGACCGGCCCCGGTGAGCTGGCCGTGCCGGGGACTGATGGCGAGGGCGGGCAGGGCGACGCCGATGAGGGTGTCGTGGGTGGTGGGCAGGTCAGTGGGACGGGTAGCCCCGGCTCCCGGCCCCATGGGTGGGGTTCCGGTGCGGGACGGGTGCCCGACGGAGGATCCGGGGGCCTGGGCGGGACTGATGGCCATGGCGGGGGTACAGGGCTCTCTGTGCGGTCCGGGCGGCCCGCCCTGGTCCGGCGAGGGCCGGGGCCGGGGCCGCTCGGACGGTCCCGGCGGTCCGCCGGGGCGGCCACGGGTCGGCGCCACCGCTCCCGCGATACCGCCATCCAAGTGAACGCCGAGGCGGGGCGCCGGGTCACGGCCGTCATCCGCCGTTCCTCGCGCCGCGCCGCCCGGTCCGGCGTCCGGTCGGGTTCTTCGGCGGCTTGGGGGCCGCGTCGGCGCGCGCCGGCGGCCGGGCGGAGCCCGCCTTGCGCAAGCCGGCTTGGCGCGCGTTCCGCCGCGCGATCAGACGGGCCCGCCGCAGCGCCCGCTCCCGGTCGTCGGCATGGGCCGGCTCGCTGCCCTCGTCCTGGTCTTGGTCCTGGTCCTGGTCCTGGTCCTGGTCTTGGTCTTGGTCCACGCTCTGGCCGTCGCCGTCGCCATCGCCATCGGCTTCGGCTTCGGCTTCGGCTTCGGCTTCGGCTTCACGGTCGCGGGCGCCCGGCTGCTCCTGCCGCTCCTGCTCCACCGCGATCCGCGCGTCCCGCTCCCTGCGCAGGCAGTCGCGCAGCGATTCCGGGTCCAGCCCCTCGTTGCACGCCTGATGCAGCAGCCGGGCGAACAGGTAGTGGGGGTCGGCCTCCAGAGCGAGGCTGAGCGCGACCCGGGCGAGCGGGGTGTCGCCGGTGGACCACGCGACCCAGCCGGCCAGGGTCAGCGGCGCCGCCGCGTACTCCTCGTACGGGGCGACACAGCGGCGCGCGAGGGCGCTCCAGATTCGCAGGGCGGGGGCGGCCTCGGGTCCCTCCATCCACTCGGCCGCACGGTCGCGGGTGTCGCGGTCCTGGAGTCCCAGAACCAGAGTGGCGGCCTCGTCCGGGCTGATCAGCGCGTCGTCCCGGGCGTCCTCCCGGGCGGGCCCGGACAGCAGGAGGGCCAGGCCCGCACCGGTGCGCTCCGCCGGGGCCTCCGCGGCGGAAGCTTCGGCGAACCGCTCGACGAGCCGGTGGAGAAGGGCCAGCGTGGTGTCGCGCGTCTCCTGCCGTGCGAGAGTGCCCGACACTCCGTCGAGGATCCTGGGCACGATGACGGCCGCCGCGTCGTTCAGCGCCGCGCGCTGGGCCGCCGCGTCGGCCGCGGGCCCGCCGGGCTTCAGCCGGGCCTCCAGGTCCTTGAGGGTGCCGCGTACCTGAAGCCCCGCATAGGCGGCGGACGCCGCCATCACCGACGTACCGGAGAGGGCGAGGGGTGTGCCGTCCGGCGAGCAGCAGCGGGAGTTGTCGGGGCAGCAGTAGGAGAAGTACAGGCCGTCGGAGATGCAGAGGACTTCGTGGACAGGGACGTCGAGCGTGCCGCAGGCGACCCGCAGGCTCTGGGCGAGCGGCCGCAGCCGCTCCATCACCCATCGGCCGGTCTCGCCGCGGCCGGGTTCCTGGCAGAGGAAGCCGACGATGCCGTCGGGGCGCTCACCACGCCGGGCGGAGCCCTCGACGAGGCATTCGGCCAGGCAGCCGGCGAGGGCGGCCCATTCCCGCGGCGATGACGGGATGCCGACCCTGACCCGGCCGCCGAAGCGCCCGTGCTCACCGTGGAGCGCGACGAGCACGATCGAGTCGCTGGGGTGGAAGCCGAGCATGAAGGGCAGGGCGTCGGCCAGCTCGGCGGGCCCGCGCAGGGCGATCGGCTGGGACGCGGCGAATGTACGCCTCTGGTGGGGAATTTCGGTCATGGCCCGACAGTCCCGCAGACACCACCGATCGCGAAAGCCCTGTGGATAACGTTATCCACAGGCTGGACGGCCCATTCGCGCATTGTCGTAGTCATCGGGTTGCATGGGGGCATGACCCACGCAGACCACACCGAGGACCGCACCGCCCTGCGCACGGCCGCCGACGCCGTGCTCGCCCGTCTCGTCTCGGACCCGACAGGGACGGCGAGACTCCGCGAGGACCAGTGGCGTGCCATCGAGGCCCTGGTCGCGGAGGGACGCCGGGCGCTGGTCGTCCAGCGGACCGGCTGGGGCAAGTCGGCCGTGTACTTCGTCGCGACGTCGCTGCTGCGCGAGCGCGGCGCCGGCCCCACCGTGATCGTCTCCCCGCTGCTCGCGCTGATGCGCAACCAGGTGGAGGCGGCCGCCCGCGCGGGCATCCGCGCGCGCACGATCAACTCGTCGAACACCGAGGAGTGGGACACCGTCCAGGAGGAGGTGGCGGCGGGCGAGGTCGACGTGCTGCTCGTCTCGCCCGAGCGTCTCAACAACCCCGACTTCCGCGACCAGGTGCTGCCGCGGCTGGCCGCCGCGACCGGGCTGCTCGTGGTCGACGAGGCGCACTGCATCTCCGACTGGGGACACGACTTCCGGCCCGACTACCGGCGGCTGCGGACCATGCTCGCGGACCTGCCGGGCGGAGTGCCGGTGCTCGCCACGACGGCGACCGCCAACGCCCGGGTGACCGCGGACGTCGCCGAGCAGCTGGGCACCGGCGCGGGCACGGACGCGCTGGTGCTGCGCGGGCCGCTGGACCGGGAGAGCCTCAGCCTCGGGGTGGTGCGGCTGCCGGACGCGGCGCACCGGCTGGCCTGGCTCGCCGACCATCTCGACGAGCTGCCGGGCTCCGGGATCATCTACACGCTGACGGTCGCCGCGGCCGAGGAGGTCACGGCCCATCTGCGCCAGTGCGGGCACGCGGTCGCCTCGTACACCGGCCGGACGGAGAACGCCGACCGGCAGCAGGCCGAGGACGATCTGCTCGCCAACCGGGTCAAGGCGCTGGTGGCGACCTCGGCGCTCGGCATGGGCTTCGACAAGCCGGACCTGGGCTTCGTGGTGCACCTCGGCTCGCCCTCCTCCCCCATCGCGTACTACCAGCAGGTGGGCCGCGCCGGGCGCGGGGTGGCGCACGCGGAGGTGCTGCTGCTTCCGGGCAAGGAGGACGAGGCGATCTGGAAGTACTTCGCCTCGGTGGCCTTCCCTCCCGAGGAACAGGTGCGCCGCACGCTCGACGTGCTGGCGGCGGCCGGCCGGCCGCTGTCGCTGCCCGCGCTCGAACCGATGGTCGAACTGCGCCGGACCCGGCTCGAGACGATGCTGAAGGTGCTCGACGTGGACGGGGCCGTCAAGCGGGTCAAGGGCGGCTGGGAGAGTACGGGCCGGCCGTGGGTGTACGACACCCAGCGGTACGCGTGGGTGGCCCGGCAGCGGGAGGCCGAGCAGCAGGCCATGCGGGAGTACGCGGCGTCGGACGGCTGCCGGATGGAGTTCCTGCGCCGTCAGCTGGACGACACGGAGGCGGCGCCGTGCGGCCGTTGCGACAACTGCGCCGGGGCCCGGTTCGACGCGAAGGTGTCGGGCGGCTCGCTGGACGCCGCGCGGGGCGAGCTGGGCCGGCCGGGGGTCGAGGTCGAGCCGCGCAAGATGTGGCCGACCGGACTCGCCGCGGTGGGCGTGGATCTGAAGGGCCGCATCCCGGCGGGCGAGCAGTCGTCCCCGGGCCGGGCCCTCGGCCGCCTCTCGGACATCGGCTGGGGCAACCGGCTGCGGCCGCTGCTCGCGGACGCCGCACCGGACGGCGAGGTGCCGGACGACGTGGTGCAGGCCGTGGTGCGGGTGCTCGCCGACTGGGCGAAGGGACCCGGGGGCTGGGCCTCGGGGGCACCGGACGCGGCGCCCCGGCCGGCCGGTGTGGTGACGGTCGCCTCGCATCGCAGGCCGCGGCTCGTGGGTTCGCTCGGGCACCGGATCGCGGAGATCGGGCGGATGCCGCTGCTGGGCTCGGTGGAGTACGCGCCGGAGGCGGAGGACCTGAGGATCTCCCGTACGAACAGCGCGCAGCGGGTGGTCGGCCTGCAGCGGACGCTGGTCGTGCCCGCCGATCTGGCGGAGCGGCTGGCCGCGGCGGGCGGCCCGGTGCTCCTCGTCGACGACCTCGCCGACAGCGGCTGGACGCTGGCGGTGGCGGCGAGACTGCTGCGCCGGGCGGGAGCGGAGGGAGTGTTTCCGCTGGTGCTCGCCATCCAGGGGTGAAACGGGGAGCGAACCGGGTGTGACGGGCAGGGATATGACCGTCATACCGGTTCATTCCGGTCGGCGTGGCCAATTGCTCGTTGCCGCCCGCGCACACGCCAGGAAGAATCGGCCATCCACCCCGCACGACGTCTCAGCGGTCCACTGGACCGTGTCGTGGTGCGCCCTCGCCCCGTCCCTGCCCGCGACGCGGGCGACGCACATCCGAAGGGAGGATCGTGACCTTCGGATTCGTTCCGTCCTCGGCGGCTCCGGCCGGCTCCCCGTCCGGGTCGGCCAGTCGTCTCGCGCGGACCCTCGAACCGGCCGAGTGGGCCGGTGCGGGGATTCCGCTGTTGCGCAACCCGCGTGAAGTGGTCACCGGGTTGCACTCCCGCCATCTCCCCACGCCGTCGACGGCGGTGGTGGCCGTACTCGATCACGAGGAACGGATCGCCGCCAGCGCTTCCTTCGTCCGCCGGTCCACGCCCGCGGACGGCTGGGAGTTCCGCAACGCTCTCCTGGCCCATCTGCGCCGGGTGATCCCGCACGATCTGCGGCGTCGCACTCCGGTGCGGACGGCGGTGCTGCTCTACTGCCGCGAGGGCGACGAGCGCTGGACCGAGGAGGACGGGGCCTGGATGTGGGGGCTGCGGGACGCCTGTACGCTCCACGGGCTGCGCTGCGGCGCGTACATCACGCTCACCCGGTCGGGCTGGCAGGTGGTCGGCGAGGGACGGGGCGGGCGCCGGCCCGACCTCGGCTCACGCCCGGTGCCCCTGGGTGAGAGCGGCGCGTTCGAACTGCCGTCGCCGCGGATCGCGAGCGGGGCGTCCGAACCGCTGCGGCGGGCCGCCGCACGCTGAGCGACCCTCCGGCCACCGCCCCCAGGGGTGCCACTCGGCACGGGGAGTTCGCGGGAGCCGGGAGACACGGCCCGTCCGCCCGGCCGCCACGAGGACGGCCGGGACGGTGGACGGGCGGGGTCAGACGCCGGCGCCGAGCACGGCGCCCACGCGCTGCGCGTCACCGCAGACGATCAGCAGGGCGGAGGCCCGGCCCATCGCCTCGGGCAGCCGGCTCGCGACGGCCTCGTCGGAGCCGCCGTTGACGGCGACGACGACCACGGGACGGGTGGCGGCGCGGGCGGCGGAGGCGGCGTCCGCGAAGAACACGTCCTCGCGGGTGTCCTGCTGCGCCCAGTAGGCGTCCTCACCGAAGGACAGCTCGTGCGCTGCCCAGGGGTGCGGCTCGCCGGTGGTGAGCACCAGCACGTCGCCGGGGGCGCGGCCGGTCTCGAGCAGCAGGTCCACCGCTTCCTCGGCGGCGTCGAGCGCTCCGTCGACGGGCGCCGGTATCAGCTGGATCTGCGGTTCGCCGCGCTGGTCGGAACGATTCTCCGCCGGGGCGTCGGTCCGGGTTCCGGAGGCCGCCGGGGGCGCGGGCCGGGCAGGGCCGGGGACAGGTCGCCCGGGACGGGGCGTGGCCGCGGTACGCGGGCCGGGAACGGGTCGGGGGGTCGGCACGGGACGGCCGGCGGACGCGGCCGCGCGGGGACCCTGGGCGCTCTCGTGAATCTGAGGCTCCTCGGGGGTGAGAGGCATGGGTGGATGTCTATCAAACGCCGTCGCGTGGGGCTCCGGCGGGTGGGCGCACAGGCGCCCCGACCCGGTGGAATGAGGTCTTCCGGTCGGCTCCCCGGGTGGGGTGTCCGCCGGCGGATCCCCGTTTCAGGGGCCGGAAGTACAGGTGGCCGGCCGTGGGGGCCGGACGTCAGAAGTCGAAGCCGAGCTGGCCCCCGCTTTCCAGTGCGGCGGCCTCGGCGGAGAGGCGGACCTTCTTGAGATGCCGCCAGCGGGGCATCGCGTCGAGGTACGCCCAGGAGAGCCGGTGGTACGGGGTGGGCCCGAACTCCTCCAGCGCCGCCTTGTGGACCGGGGAAGGGTAGCCCGCGTTGGCTCCGAAGGCGTACGCGGCGTACTGCTCGGGCTCCAGCTCGGCCATCAGCGTGTCACGGCGGACCTTGGCGATCACGGAGGCGGCGGCGACGGCGACGCAGGACTGGTCGCCCTTGATCACCGTCCGCACCTGCCAGGGACTGCCGAGGTAGTCGTGCTTGCCGTCCAGGATCACGGCGTCGGGACGGACCGGCAGCCCCTCCAGGGCGCGGACGGCCGCCAGCCGGAGGGCGGCGGTCATCCCGAGCTCGTCGATCTCGGCGGGCGAGGCGTCACCGAGCGCGTACGCGGTGACCCACCCCTCGAGTGTGGCGGCGAGTTCGGTACGGCGCTTGGGGGTGAGCAGCTTGGAGTCGGTGAGCCCGTCGGGCGGGCGGCGCAGGCCGGTGACGGCGGCGCACACCGTGACGGGACCGGCCCAGGCCCCGCGTCCGACCTCGTCGACCCCGGCGATGATCTTGGCGCCGGTGGTGGCCCGGATCGAGCGTTCGACGCTGTGGGTGGGTGGTTCGTACGGCATGGCGCCTGACAGGTTACGCCGAGAGGTACCCGGCTCGGTACCCGGATTCCCCGTGGTCCGTCAGGTCCGTCCGAAACCCGCTCGCGACGGCGCCGGGACCGCCCGCCCGGCGGGGCGGGAAACGGCACCGCTCGGCCGCTCGGCCGCCCCCGTGATGCGGGCGTCACGGCCCCGTCGATCGCCTCACCGATCACGCTCCGATCTTCTTCGCTCCCGCACAGTGCCGCGCTCGGCATCGCGACCGCCCGGGTCGCATCGTGGGCGGCTCCCTCGCCGACGTGTTCCCCATAGCGCCTACGGCACGGGAGAAGAGCCCGAAGGGAACGGTCGACCCAGCGACGATCACCTCACGGAGACGCGGAGCGGGCCATTCGTCGCATTCGTGAATCTCACCGCACCGTGTCGCGCCGCTCCGACTGCCGGGCGCGTCGGGGTGGGAATGACCTCGCGCCTCCCTGTGTGGCCGCCGCTCGAAGCGGGGCGACACGTCCGTACCGGCAGGCGGTGAACGCTTGCGTGCCCCGAAGGGGACTCACTACCGTGAAACACGGTCAACGGGGCACTTCACCGCATTTTTCGTGGGGGCTGCACCGTGACAACGACTCGGACGAACACCCGTACGCCTCCGGGTCGTATGCGCCATCGGGACCGGCCGGGCGTCGCCCTCGCCGTCATCGCCGCGTGCCAGTTGATGGTGATCCTGGACGCGACGATCGTGAACATCGCGCTTCCCCACATCCAGGACGCACTCGACTTCTCCACCACGAGTCTGTCGTGGGTGCTGAGCGCCTACACCCTCACCTTCGGCGGTCTGCTGCTGCTCGGCGGCCGTGCGGGCGACATCCTCGGCCGTCGCCGGATGTTCCTGATCGGCATCCTCGTCTTCACCTTCAGCTCCCTGCTCGGCGGATTCGCGCAGGAACCGTGGCAACTGCTGGCCGCACGCGCCCTCCAGGGCGTCGGGGGCGCGATCGCCTCGCCGACCGCGCTCGCCCTGATCACCACGACGTTTCCCGAAGGCCCGGCCCGCAACCGGGCGTTCGGCGTCTACGCGGCGGTCTCGGCCGGCGGCGGCGCCGTCGGACTGCTGGCCGGCGGCATGCTCACCGAATGGCTCGACTGGCGCTGGGTGCTGTTCGTGAACGTGCCGATCGGCCTGGTCATCGCCTTCCTGACGCCGCGTTTCATCCCGGAGTCGGCGCGGCATCCGGGCCGCTTCGACCTGGCCGGCGCGTTCACGTCCACGCTCGGCACGGCCGCGCTCGTGTACGGGTTCATCCGTGCCGCGGAGGCGGGCTGGACGGATGCCCTCACGCTCGGGGCGTTCGTCTCCGCCGTGTTCCTGCTCTCCGCGTTCGCCGTCGTCGAGTCACGGGCCCGTGAACCCATCACCCCGCTGCGGCTGTTCGCCGACCGCAACCGCGCGGGCACCTACGTGATCATGCTCAGCCTGGCCGCCGCGATGCTGGGCATGTTCTTCTTCATCGTCCTGTTCCTCCAGGACGTGCTCGGCTTCAGCCCGATCCGCGCCGGGGTCGCGTTCCTGCCGGTCACCCTGGCCATCGGCGTGGGGTCGGGGCTCGCCCAGCGAGTCCTCCCCCTGTTCGGCCCGAAGCCGTTCCTGATGGCCGGCACGGCGATCACCGGCTCGGGCCTTCTCTGGCTGAGCTTCCTCACCCCTGACACGTCGTACGTGGCCGGGGTCCTCGGCCCAATGATCGTCTTCGGCTTCGGCATGGGCCTCAACTTCGTGACGCTCACCCTCACCGCCGTCTCCGGCATCGCCCCGCACGAGGCGGGTGCCGCCTCGGGGCTGCTCAACGCCATGGAACAGGTGGGCGGTTCACTCGGCCTGTCGATCCTCGTCACGGTCTTCGGCGCGGCGAGCGCGACCGAGGCGAAGCAGCAGACGCCGGACTTCCTCACGCACGCGACGCCCGCGCAGAAGGAAGCGTTCGCGCAGGAGAGCCGGCTCCCCGCACCCTGGTCCCACGAGGTGCTGACGGCGGGGATCTCCAGCGCGTTCACCGGCGCCGTGGTCATGGCGCTGGTCGCGCTCGGCACGGCCACGCTGGTGATCCGGGTGCGCAAGAGCGACCTGGCGGCCCTACGTGGGAAGGCGGAGGCGGCCGGCCCGGCCGCCTGACCGGGCCGACGCGCCGTCACCTAAGAGCGGGCCGCCGTGGGGACCCAGGCCGGCAGGTCCTCGGTCTGTTCCAGCCATGCGGCCGGCGGGGTGCCGGCCGGGCTCGCGGCCACGACACCGCCCGCGATGGCGCAGGTGGTGTCGACGTCACCGCCGACCGACGCCGTGGTCCAGAACATCCGCTCGAAGTCGCCGAGCGCCCGGGCCGCCGACCACAGCGCGAACGGCACGGTGTCGTGGGCGCTGGTCCGCCGGCCGCTGCCGAGGACCGCCGCGACCGTTCCGGCGTCGCCGTAGTCGAGCATGTCGCGGGCCCGGCGCAGTCCGGCTCCCACGGCGCTGCGCGGAACCAGCGCGACGACGCCGTCGAGCAGCGCCTCGGGCGTGGGCGGGCCGGCGGGGTTCGCGACGAGCGCCGCGGCCGCGGCGACGGCCATCGTCCCGGCCACCGCCTCGCGATGCTGGTGCGTGACGTACGCGGAGATCTCGGCCTGGTGGGTCGCCTGCTCCGGGTCGTCGGCGTACCAGGCGCCGAGCGGGGCGATCCGCATGGCGGCGCCGTTGCCCCAGGAGCCCTGGCCGTCGAAGAGCTCCGCGGCGAGCCGGCGCCAGTCCCCTCCCTCGCGGATGAGCCGGAGCATGCGGTTGACGGCGGGGCCGTAGCCGCGGTCGAAGTCGTGGTGGTGGGCGAAGGACGACGCGAGGGCGTCCTGGTCGACGCGGCCGTGGCCAGCCAGGACGGCGACGACGGAACAGGCCATCTCGGTGTCGTCGGTCCACTGCCAGGGGCCGGCCGGTGTCTCTCGCCGCTTCAGGAGGGCGTAGGTGCCGGGGACGAAGTACTGGGAGCCGAGGGCGTCTCCCACGGCCAGTCCGCGCAGACTGGCCAGGGCGCGGTCGAAGCGCCGGTCGAATGAGGAATCAGCGGTCATCGCTCAGCAACTCTATCCGGTGGGACCGTACGATTCCGGGACTCGCCAACGTTCGAACGGCCGGTCGAGCCGGTATTTTCCGTCCTCGCCGAGCAGGAGGGTCCGGGTCTCCGCGTTGCCCGGGTTGGACAGCGACTCGAAGTCGGCGACCGTCCAGTGGAACCAGCGCATGCAGAACAACCGCATGGTCAGCCCGTGGGTGACGATCAGGACGTTGGGCGGGTGGTCGGGCGCCTCGAAACTGCGGTAGAGGCTCTCCAGGAACGCCCCGACCCGGTCGTACACATCGGCGCCGGATTCCCCCTGGGCGAAGCGGTAGAAGAAGTGACCGTAGGCGTCCCGGTACTCCTTCTGGAGGCGTACGTCGTCCCTCTCCTGCCAGTTGCCCCAGTCCTGCTCACGCAGCCGGGGTTCCTCCCGGACGCGTATCCGGTCCGGGTCGAGCCGGAAGGCGCGCAGCGTGTCGTGGGTGCGGCGGTAGGGCGAGACGTAGACACTGACCCGCTCGTCGCCGAACAGTTCCCGCAGCCGCTCCCCCGTCTCCGCCGCCTGGCGCAGTCCCGTCTCGGTGAGCCCGAGCGCGTGGTCGGGCTCCCGTTCGTACACCGTGTCATCGACATTGCCCTCGGACTCTCCGTGCCGTACGAGAACGATGCGCCGCGGTCGTGCCATGTCTCGACCCTAGGCGGTGTCCCGGCGGCAGGCTCAGTCGGCCAGGCGTCCGCCGTCCATGCGCCGTATCCGGCCGGTGAACCGGCGGCGCAGTTCGCGGTCGTGGGACACGACGACCACGGCTCCTTCCCACTGCTCCAGGGCCTGCTCCAGCTCCTCGACGAGACCGAGGGCCAGGTGGTTCGCGGGCTCGTCAAGCAGCAGCAGGTCGGCGGGGCGGGTGAGCAGGCGCGCGAGGGCGAGGCGGCGGCGCTGGCCCGCGGAGAGGCTGCCGACCGGGACGGTGAGGTCGGCCCGGCGAGTATCCGCAGCAGGGTGGACTTGCCCGCGCCGTTCTCCCCCACGATCCCGATCCGCTCGCCGGGGCGCACGGTGAGCGAGACCTGGTCGAGCAGCAGCCGCTCGCCGGGGCGCACGGTGAGCGAGACCTGGTCGAGCAGCAGCCGTTCGCCGCGGGTCACGGTCACGTCGTGAAGCGAGATCTGCGTGGGCAAGGGCGCCTCCTGGGCGAGGGACGAATAAACGCAACCGTTGTCGCGTTACCCGGAGTGTGGCACACTCGAAGCCACTAACGCAACGGGAGTAGCAGTTGAACGATCCGCAGAGCCCTCTGGAGCGGGGCGCGAGCAGCCCCGCCCCCGGCAGCAGACGCCCCGGCGGCCGCACGGCCCGTACCCGCGCGGCGGTCCGCGACGCGGTCCTGACGGGTCTGGCCGAGCACGGCTACCCGGCCCTCACCGTCGAATACGTGGCGGAGCACTCGGGCGTGCACAAGACGACGCTCTACCGGCGCTGGGGCGGCGTCGAGGGCATGGTCGCCGACGCGCTCGCCCTCGCGGGCGAGGACCGGTGGACGGCTCCCGACACCGGCAGCCTCGCCGGGGATCTGCGCGCGCTGGCGCGCGAGGTGGCCGACTCCTTCGCCGATCCGGCGCTGGCCGCGGCGCCGACGGCGTTCGTGGCCGCCGCCTTCCAGTCCCCGCGGGCCGCCGAGTCGCTGCACGCCTTCTACGCGGAGCGCTTCCGGCGCTGCGCGTGCGTCGTCGACCGGGCGGTGGCCCGGGGCGAGGCTCCGGCGGGCACGGACGCGGGAGCGGTGGTGCGGGCGGTCTCCGCGCCGCTCTTCCTGCGGTTGTTCGTCACGCGCGAGCCGGTGGACACCCGCATCGCGGACCAGGCGGCGCGCACGGTCCTGGCCGCGGTCGAGGCGGGCGCCTTCACGAGCGAGGACGCGGGCGCGCCGGCGTAGGACACGGCAGCAATCGCCGCCGGGGGCTGGGGGGCCGGACGTCGCTTCCGTACCCGGCGCGCGTCCCGTACCCCGGCCGGCCCATCCGTACCCCGGCCGGTCCCTCCGCACGCCGGCCGGTCCCTCCGGACTCCGTACCCCAGCCAGCCCCTCACCCCCGCGCGGCACGCGCCGGGATCACACCGCCCAAGCCTGCTCCAGCTCCACGATGTCCCCCGTCATGGCCGCGACATCGGCCTCGGTCTGCGCCCGCAGACCGAGGCGTTCCACCCGCTCCGCGCGGTACTTCCCGTGCTCGGCCGCCGAGTTCCACATCGACAGGACCAGGAACTCGGGCCCCGGGCCCTCCCCGAACAGCCCGCGCAACATGCCCGGGGACCCCGCCATCGCCGGGTTCCAGACCTTCTCCTGCATGAGGGCGAAGTGCTCGGCCCGGTCCTCGCGCACACGGCAGTGCGCGACCCGGGCCACGTCGGCGTCCGCGAAGCGCGGCTCGAACCCGGTCTTCACGTCGAAACGGTGATCGAACAGCTTCACCTGCATATCGCGGTATGTGCCGACCTGGGCGGCCGCGAGCCGGTCGTGGGACCGCGCCATGAAGGAGTCGTAGAACGCCCGGCTCTCCCAGAAACCGAAGACATGGGCGACATCCGGCCGTCGCCGGCTCCACCCGCCGCCCTGGCCCCGGAACCCCGGTTCGCCGGGCAGCCCCGCCCACTTCCGCTGCCCCCGCTCGAACCCTCGACGGTCCACCACGGTGCAACGAATCCACTTGACCAGCACCGCGCCATGGTACGGGGCGGGACGACGCCCCGTCAGACCTCAGCCGTACCCGCTCACCGCACCCCCGTACCGCCCCACAGCCCCGTTCGACGTTCGAAATCCAGGACGGAAAAGGGGGCCGGTATCGGCCGTACCCCGATGGCATGTTGATCGGTTGTCCGCATGACACTATGAACGACTCGTCAAGAACCGTACGCGGAGAGGGGATTCATGATGAGCGGACTCAACAAGGGGGTCGACAAGGTCGAGGTGGCGCTCAAGTGGGACCCCAGCCCGTCCGGCGCCCCCGCCCACGACCTGGACATCGTCGCGGGGGTCTACGGTGCGGAGGCCCCGTACGGACCGCCCGCCTATCTGGTCCACTTCGACCACCGCTCCCCCGACGGCACCATCACGCTCCAGCGCGACAGCCGTACGGGACAGGGCTTCGGCTACGACGAGGCGATGACCGTCGAACTCGGGCGGCTCGCCGAGCAGTACACGCGCGTGGTGGTGGGAGTGGCGATACAGCAGGGCACCGGACGGCTCGCCTTCAGCCAGGTCTCGGGCACCGGGATCCGGGTCCGCGAGGGCTACACCGACCTGCTGACCGACGACTTCGCGTCGGTGGCGGACGCGACCGCCGCGACCGTCGTCGAGTTCACCCGCGACGGAGCCGGCGTCTGGACCTGGCGCCCCCTGCTCCGCGGCTTCGACACGGACCCGCGCTCGTTCGGCGACGTGATGGGCGCCGCGTAACGGCCCTCGGCACGCGTCCGCCCACGCGCGCGTAGCCGCCGGAACGACCGGGGGCCGGGCCCGCCCCCCCGCGGGCCCGGCCCCTCGGCCTGTCCGCCGCCTCGCCGCCTCGCCGCCTCGCTGGAGGTTCCCGCCATGACGGGTGACTGGCGTGAGGACCGGATCGGAAGCGCTCTGCGGGGCGAGAACCCCACCGTGCTGCGGCGGCTGGACGTGGGGTTCGCGGTGATCGGGGACGTGCAGTTCCTGCCGGGGTACGCGGTGTTGCCGGCCGACGAGCCGGACGTGCGCCGGCTCGTCGGATCTGCCACGGCCGAAGCGGAGGGCCATCGGCACCGAACTGGACGCACTGACCGCTGTCGCGACCCCTGCCCCTGCCCCTGCCCCTGCCCCTGCCCCTGCCCCTGAGTAGCCGAAAGGGCGCCGACCGATGGTCGGCGCCCTTTCTCAGGCGTGGATCGGTGTCCTCAGGGGAAGACGCCCGTTCCGTCCCGCGTCAGCGGTGATCAGCTGCAGCCGCTGGTCGAGCCGCAGCCCTCGCAGATGTAGCAGGAGCCGGCGCGCTGCATCTTCGTACCGCAGGAGAAGCAGAGCGGGGCGTCGGCCTGGATGCCCAGCTGCATCTCCACCAGCTCGGCGCTGGTGTGCGCCTGCTTCGGGGCGTCGGCCGGGGCGGCCTCGACGGCCTTCGGCGCGGCGACGGCCACCGGCTCCTGGGCCCGCGGGGCGGACTGGGCCAGGCCCTCGACGTCGACCTCGTCGTCGGCCGGCTCGTACGAACCGGTCTCGAGGTGACGCTGGCGCTCCTCGGCGGAGTGGATGCCGAGGGCGGAGCGGGTCTCGAACGGCAGGAAGTCGAGCGCCAGGCGGCGGAAGATGTAGTCGACGATCGACTGCGCCATCCGCACGTCCGGGTCGTCCGTCATGCCGGCCGGCTCGAAGCGCATGTTGGTGAACTTCGAGACGTAGGTCTCCAGCGGGACGCCGTACTGCAGGCCGACGGAGACGGCGATGGAGAACGCGTCCATCATGCCGGCGAGGGTCGAACCCTGCTTGGACATCTTCAGGAAGACCTCGCCGAGACCGTCGTCCGGGTAGGAGTTGGCGGTCATGTAGCCCTCGGCGCCACCGACGGTGAAGGAGGTGGTGATCCCCGGGCGGCCCTTCGGGAGGCGCTTGCGGACCGGACGGTACTCGACGACCTTCTCGACCGCGGTACGGATGGTCTCCTCGGCCTTCGCCGTGACCTCGGCCTTCTCGTCCTCCTTCTTCTTGGCGGAGAGCGGCTGGCCGACCTTGCAGTTGTCGCGGTAGATCGCGAGCGCCTTGACGCCCAGCTTCCACGCCTCGTAGTAGATCTCCTCGACCTCCTCGACGGTCGCCGTCTCCGGCATGTTGACCGTCTTGGAGATGGCGCCGGAGATCCAGGGCTGGATCGCGGCCATCATGCGGACGTGGCCCATCGGGGAGATGGCGCGCTCGCCCATGGCGCAGTCGAAGACCTCGTAGTGCTCGGTCTTCAGGCCGGGAGCGTCGATCACATTGCCGTACTCGGAGATGTGGGCGACGATCGCCTCGATCTGCTCCTCGTGGTAGCCGAGGCGGCGCAGGGCCTGCGGCACGGTGCCGTTGACGATCTGCATCGAGCCGCCGCCGACCAGCTTCTTGAACTTGACCAGGGCGAGGTCGGGCTCGACGCCGGTGGTGTCGCAGGACATCGCGAGACCGATGGTGCCGGTCGGGGCGAGCACGGAGGCCTGGGAGTTGCGGAAGCCGTTCTTCTCGCCGAGGCGCAGGACGTCCTGCCATGCCTCGGTGGCGGCGGCCCACACCGCGGTGTCCAGGTCGTCCATGCGCACGGCGCCGGAGTTGGCGTCCGCGTGCTGCTTCATGACCTGCTTGTGCGCCTCGGCGTTGCGGGCGTAGCCGTCGTAGGTGCCGACGACGGCGGCCAGCTCGGCGGAGCGGCGGTAGGCGGTGCCGGTCATCAGGGAGGTGATGGCACCGGCCAGGGCGCGGCCGCCCTCGGAGTCGTACGCGTGGCCGGTCGCCATCAGCAGGGCGCCGAGGTTGGCGTAGCCGATGCCGAGCTGGCGGAAGGCGCGGGTGTTCTCGCCGATCTTCTGGGTCGGGAAGTCCGCGAAGCAGATGGAGATGTCCATCGCGGTGATGACCAGCTCGACGACCTTGCCGAAGCGCTCGGCGTCGAACTTCTGGTTGCCCTTGCCGTCGTCCTGAAGGAACTTCATCAGGTTCAGCGAGGCGAGGTTGCAGGACGTGTTGTCCAGGTGCATGTACTCGCTGCACGGGTTCGACGCGGTGATCCGGCCGGACTCGGGGCAGGTGTGCCAGTTGTTGATCATGTCGTCGTACTGGATGCCCGGGTCGGCACAGGCCCACGCGGCCTCGGCGATCTTGCGGAAGAGCGCCTTGGCGTCGACCTCCTCGATGACCTCGCCGGTCATACGGGCACGCAGGCCGAACTGGCCGCCCTTCTCGACCGCGGTCATGAACTCGTCGTTCACGCGCACCGAGTTGTTGGCGTTCTGGTACTGGACGGACGTGATGTCGTCGCCGCCCAGGTCCATGTCGAAGCCCGCGTCGCGCAGGACGCGGATCTTCTCCTCCTCGCTGACCTTCGTCTGGATGAAGTCCTCGATGTCGGGGTGATCGACGTCGAGCACGACCATCTTCGCGGCGCGGCGGGTGGCGCCACCGGACTTGATGGTGCCGGCGGAGGCGTCGGCGCCGCGCATGAAGGAGACCGGACCGGAGGCGTTGCCGCCGGAGGACAGCAGCTCCTTGGAGGAGCGGATACGGGAGAGGTTCAGGCCGGCGCCGGAGCCGCCCTTGAAGATCATGCCCTCTTCCTTGTACCAGTCGAGGATCGACTCCATGGAGTCGTCGACGGACAGGATGAAGCAGGCGGAGACCTGCTGGGGCTGCGAGGTGCCGACGTTGAACCAGACGGGGCTGTTGAAGCTGAAGATCTGGTGCAGGAGGGCGTAGGTCAGCTCGTGCTCGAAGATCTCGGCGTCGGCGGGGGAGGCGAAGTACCCGTGATCCTCGCCGGCCTTGCTGTACGTCTTGACGATCCGGTCGATGAGCTGCTTCAGACCGGTCTCGCGCTGCGGGGTGCCGACGGCCCCGCGGAAGTACTTGCTGGTGACGATGTTGACCGCGTTCACCGACCAGAAGTCGGGGAACTCGACGCCACGCTGCTCGAAGTTGATCGAGCCGTCGCGCCAGTTGGTCATGACGACGTCACGGTGCTCCCAGCTCACCTCGTCGTACGGATGCACGCCGGGGGTGGTATGGATGCGCTCGATACGCAGGCCCTTGCTGGCCGCCTTGGATCCCTTGGCTCGGGAACCACGTGCCGGACCGCTCGCCGTCTCTGTCATGCCGCCTCCCATATACGGGCAAAACACCCTACAGCGCCCGGAAAATTCCAGGGCTCCGTCTCTGTACTGCTGTCTGCTGCTGTCTGTACTGCCAACACCACGAACGCCTCAGGGGCGCTCGGGGCATGTCTTTCACCGGCCGCACGGCGGCCGGTCACCGGACCGACGACGGTCCGGTCCCGCCACCGGTCAGTCGGTGGCGGGGGCGGGCACGGGAACCGGGACCCCAGGGGTCGCTCCGGTCCCGCCGCCGGCGGGAGGCCGCTCGCGGAGTTCCACGATGGCGGCCTCGAAGTCTTCGAGGCTGTCGAACGCCTTGTAGACGGACGCGAACCGCAGGTACGCGACGAGGTCGAGTTCCTGCAGCGGGCCGAGGATGGCCAGACCCACGTCGTGGGTGGTCAGTTCGGCGCTTCCGGTGGCGCGCACCGCCTCCTCGACCCGCTGGCCGAGCTTGGCGAGGGCGTCCTCGGTGACGGGCCGCCCCTGGCATGCCTTGCGCACGCCGGAGATGACCTTGGTGCGACTGAAGGGTTCCGTGACCCCGGACCGCTTCACCACCATGAGCGAACACGTCTCCACCGTCGTGAAACGACGGGAGCAGTCGGGGCACTGGCGGCGGCGTCGGATCGACGTCCCGTCGTCGGTGGTGCGACTGTCGACGACACGGCTGTCGGGGTGCCTGCAGAAGGGGCAGTGCATTGGTTCCGACCCTCCCTCATGGCACGACTGAACAGCTTCACCGGGGCCGTCAAGAGCCCCTCGAAGCGACCACCAGCATAGGTGATGTGGCGACCCTCGACGGACCAAGGACCACTACTTGTGGGTGGCTGATGCAATCCAACCACTAGATCTTGGGTCGGTCCGCGATTTCGGCCTCTGCGCGTGTCACCTGCGCGGCCGCCCACAAAGGTACGGGAAGGGCCCGGTGGCGCGGACGCCGGGGTCACCCGGCACGGCGGCGCGACAGCGTCTCGGAGGCGTCTCGGAGGCGTCAGGGAGACCTCCCCCACACCCGCGTCGCCCGCCCGCGAAGGCTACCGTAATGACCGTTTTGGGGTGGCCGCGCCCGATCCGCGCATACACCCACCCACAGGCACGCGTAAGACGAAAGGCGAATTTTCACTCGAACGTGTGTTTGGCGCAACCTTTCGAAAGCTACTACCGTTGTGCCAGCCAGGGAGACCATTCGAGAGGGGCCGCCGACGTGACCACCACCGCTGACAGTGCCACCATCACTGCCCAGGACCGCTCCCAGGGCCGATTCGAACCGGTACACGCGATGAACGACTCCGTCATGAACGGGGAGGGGGAAGCGGGGCGGCCCACGCGCTCGCTTCCCGGACGACCTCCCGGGATCAGGGCCGACAGTTCCGGCCTCACCGATCGCCAGCGCCGGGTGATCGAGGTCATCCGCGACTCGGTGCAACGCCGGGGCTACCCGCCGTCGATGCGCGAGATCGGCCAAGCCGTCGGCCTCTCCAGCACCTCCTCCGTGGCGCACCAGCTCATGGCCCTGGAGCGCAAGGGCTTCCTCCGGCGCGACCCGCACCGGCCCCGGGCGTACGAGGTCCGCGGCTCGGACCAGCCGAGCACGCAGCCCACGGACACCACCGGCAAGCCCGCCGCGTCCTACGTGCCCCTGGTCGGCCGGATCGCGGCCGGCGGGCCCATCCTGGCCGAGGAGTCCGTCGAGGACGTCTTCCCGCTCCCCCGGCAGCTGGTCGGAGACGGCGAGCTGTTCGTCCTCAAGGTCGTCGGCGACTCCATGATCGAGGCCGCCATCTGCGACGGCGACTGGGTCACGGTACGCCGCCAGCCCGTCGCGGAGAACGGCGACATCGTCGCCGCCATGCTCGACGGCGAGGCCACGGTGAAGCGCTTCAAGCGCGAGGACGGCCACGTCTGGCTGCTGCCGCACAACGCGGCGTACCAGCCGATCCCCGGCGACGAGGCCACCATCCTCGGCAAGGTCGTCGCCGTGCTGCGACGGGTGTGACCCACCTCGTCGGCCCTGGACCAGGGCCCCGGGACCCACTGCGCCGGTTCCGGGGTCCTGTTGTGTGCCCGGGTGGGCCAGGGGCGTGTCTCCGGGCCCACGGGCGGCTTTCCGGCATCAGGGCCGGATGTACGCGTACGAGGCCCCTCCGCACGCCGTCAGGGCGCGCCGCACAGGCCCCGCCGCCCGCTGTCCGCGGGTACGGGGCCTGACGCCCGCAGGCGTCCGCGTCCAGGCGTCCGCCTCTACCTCTGCGCGTCCGCGGCCGTCGCCTGCGCCGCCGCGTCGATGGCGGCCAGGGACTTCCGCACCTGGTTGCGGTCCGTCGTGTACCAGAAGTCCGGCAGCGAGGCCTTCAGATAGCTGCCGTAGCGCGCGGTGGCGAGCCGCGGGTCGAGCACCGCGACCACACCGCGGTCCCCCGTCGCCCGGACCAGCCGGCCGGCGCCCTGAGCCATCAGGAGCGCCGCGTGCGTGGCGGCCACCGCCATGAAGCCGTTGCCCCCGGCGTCCTCGACGGCCTTCTGCCGGGCGCTCATCAGCGGGTCGTCCGGCCTCGGGAACGGGATCTTGTCCATGACGACCAACTGGCAGCTCGCGCCGGGCACGTCGACGCCCTGCCAGAGGGAGAGCGTGCCGAAGAGGCAGGTCTTCGGATCGGCCGAGAAGTTCTTGATCAGCTCGCCGAGGGTGTCCTCGCCCTGGAGCAGGATCGGCAGCTCGGGGATCCGGGTGCGCAGCTCCTCGGCCGCCTGCTGGGCGGCCCGCATCGAGGAGAACAGACCGAGCGTCCGGCCCCCGGCGGCCTGCATCAGCTCGGTCAGCTCGTCGAGCATGTCGCCGCGCTCGCCGTCCCGGGCGGGCCGGTTCAGGTGCTTGGCGACGTAGAGGATGCCCTGCCGGGGGTAGTCGAAGGGTGAACCGACGTCGATGCCCTTCCACACGGGCAGGTCGTCGCCCCGCGTGCCCTCCGGGGCGAGGCCGAGCGAGGCGCCCACCCCGTTGAAGTCCCCGCCCAGCTTGAGCGTGGCCGAGGTCAGGACCACCGCGCGGTCGGTGAAGAGCTTGTCCCGCAGCAGCCCCGAGACGTTCAGCGGGGCGACCCGCAGCGAGGCGCCGAAGCGGTCGTGGCGCTCGTACCAGACGACGTCGTACTCCGAGCCCTGGGTGATCCGCTCGGCCACCCCGTGCACGGTCTCGACGGAGGCCATGGCCTGCTTGCGCACCGCGTCCTCGTCCTGGACGGAGCGGTCGCGGGTGGTGCCGAGGGCGGTGATCACGGTCCGCGCGGCGTCCCGCAGCGCCATCAGCGCGTAGCCGAGGTCCTCGGGGATCTCCTCCAGGCGGCCCGGCAGGGCCAGCTCCATCAGCTTCTCGAAGCCTTCGGCGGCGGTCTGGAGCTGGTCGGCGGCCTTCTCGTCGACCAGCTTCGCCGCCCGCCGCACGGCCCGGTTGACCTGCCCCGGGGTGAGCTCGCCGGTGGCGACGCCGGTCACCCGGGAGACCAGCTCGTGGGCCTCGTCGACGATCAGGACCTCGTGCTGCGGCAGCACCGGGGCGCCCTCGATGGCGTCGATCGCGAGCAGCGCGTGGTTGGTGACGACGACCTCGGCGAGCTTGGCCCGCTCCCGGGCCGCCTCGGCAAAGCACTCCGCCCCGTACGCGCACTTGCTCGCGCCCAGGCACTCGCGCGAGGCCACCGACACCTGCGACCAGGCCCGGTCGGAGACGCCCGGCGTGAGATCGTCCCGGTCGCCGGTCTCGGTCTCGTCGGACCAGTCGCGCAGCCGCAGCAGGTCCTGGCCGAGCTTGCTGGTGGGGGCGGCCGCCTCGAACGGGTCGAAGAGGCCGTCCTCCTCGTCCTGCGGCACGCCCTCGTGGAGCCGGTGCAGGCAGAGGTAGTTCGACCGGCCCTTGAGCATGGCGAACTCGGGACGGCGGCGCAGCTGCGGGTGCAGCGCGTCGACCGTGCGCGGCAGGTCGCGCTCGACGAGCTGGCGCTGGAGCGCCAGCGTCGCCGTGGCGACCACCACCCGCTCCCCGTGCGCCAGCGCCGGAACGAGATAGCCGAGGGATTTACCGGTACCGGTGCCGGCCTGGACGAGCAGGTGCGAACCGTCGTCGATGGCCTCGGCCACGGACTCGGCCATGGTGACCTGGCCGGGGCGCTCCACACCGCCGACGGCGGCGACGGCGGCGTGGAGGAGATCGGGGAGGGATGGCTTCGTCATAGCCCTTCCAGCCTACGGGGCGGCACTGACAGCCGGGGCCGTTCCCGGTCCGTTCCGCAGGTCACGCCAGCGGATTCGGGACGGTCCCGTGGACGGCGGCGTGCGGCCGCTCGGGCCGGTCGCGGTAGCCGTCGAGGTGCAGCCGGTTGCGGTTGAGGCAGAGCCGGTCGATCCGCGGGGTGAGGAGATCGAAGAGCTCGAACCGTTCCTTCAGCTCCGGGAAGCGGGCCTGGTGGCGCAGGATCTCGGCCCGCAGCAGGGCCCAGAAATCGCGTTCGGGGACGCCGAGTTGCTCCTCGTACAGCGGGGCCAGGTAGCGGAACACGCCGATGAACAGACCCGAATGGATGAACTGGGTGAGGAAGTCCGGCTCCTCCGTGAGCAGCACCCCGCGTACGTCGTCCGGCATCGTGGCGTGTTCGGGCAGGGGTACGGCGCTGACGTTCACGTCGTCCACGAAGTCCTTGATCGCCAGCCGGACGGGCACGTCCTGGTCGTCGTAGACCACGATCGCGTTCTCGCCGTGCGGGGAGAAGACCGTGCCGTACCGGTAGAGGAAGTGCAGCAGCGGCGGCAGCAGCGCGCCGAAGAGCCGGCGGAGCCAGGCGCGGGGCGCGAGGCCCGAGCGTTCGACGAGTTCGGCGACGAAGGCGCGGCCTGCCGGGTCGGTGTGCAGCAGCGCGGCGAGCGTACGGGCGCGTTCGTCCGGGGGCAGCCGCAGCGGTTCGCGCCAGATCGCGCCGAGGAGTTCCTTGTACTGGTACGGGACCTCGGGCAGCCGGTCGTACAGCGGATGCCGGACCGTGACGGACGCGACCTCGCCGAGCAGGATCATCCGGCACTCGTCGCGCAGGAAGGTATCGCCGTCGCGCAAGCCCTGGACCCAGGCGGTGAGCGCCGGCGCGGCGAGGGTGCGTTCGGTCGGAAGGCCGCGCCAGACCAGGGTGTTGAGGACGGAGAGCGGCAGCTTGACGGTGTGCCGGTCGGGGTGGCTGAGGTTGAGGAAGGTACGGACGGACTGCTGCGGCAGGCGCAGGTCGCCGTCGGTGGGGAGCGGGACGAGGGCGCCGGAGGCGATCGCGGGGGCGTACAGCGGCAGCAGGATCTCGTCCCACTGCCAGGGGTGGACGGGGAGCACGAGGTAGCCGTCCGGGTCGAGGCCGCGGTCGCGCAGCACGGCGCGGAAGCGCTCGCGGACCTCGGGGCCGAGTTCGCGCGCGTAGAGGCGGCCGGGGGTGGCGAGGCCGGTCACGCCCCGGTAGGAGGCGATGCGGGTGGAGACGGCGATCCACGGGAGGGGCGTGGGGCGGCGGGCCTCGGGGGCCCAGCGCGCGGCGTCGGTGCCGGCGAAGCCGACCCGGCCCTTGTTGAGGACGAGCCACGGGTGACCGGTCTGATGGCCTTCGAGCTCCGCGTAGCTCAGCTCGGCGAGCCGGGCGGCGGGCAGGGCGGTGTGGTCGAGCCGGGCGTCGGCGGCGAGGGTGGTGGTGAGCTCGCGGATGAGGTGGCCGAGGGTGGCGCCGTCGAGGCCGAGGAGACGGCGGGCGCGGACGAGGAAGTCGAGCGGGTCGGTGGCGGGCCGGCCGTCGAGGGTGAGCGAGCCGGGGTCGATCCGCCAGCCTCGGTACGCGCCGCGGCGGGCGGTGAAGGCGAGGGTGGCGCCGTCGTCGAGGGTGACGGTGTACGGGGCCGGGGCGGCGGCGCGCGGTGCGCCGCCGGGTTCCGCCGGGGCGGCGCCGTGGGCCGCGTCCTCGACGGGTCTCGGGACGACGACCTCCTCGTACGCGAACTCGGCGAGGGCCTTCGCGAGCAGCCGGGCGGATACCCGATCCCAGCGCTCGGCGGTGAGTTCGGGGGGACAGAACAGGGTCGCCCGGGCGGGGGGTGTGGGGGGTGTGGAGTCGAGGGGTGCAGGGGACGTCGACACGGGGACTCCTCGGGGTGGGACCGCCGTGGGTGGGCGGTCGGGGGCGGTGGGACGGAGAGGCAGGTGGGGTGGGGCGGGTGGTGAGCGGTGACGCGGCCGGGGCGGGACGGACGACGGACGGGGGCCTGAGGCGGAAGGGCCCCGGCCGGAGCCGGGGCGAGGTGGGGGAAGGGCGGTCAGAGGAGGTGGCGCAGGGCACGTTCGCGGACCATCAGCGCGGCCCGTTTGCCGGGCAGGTCGACCTCCGCGTCGAGCAGGAATCCGGCGCCGAGGAAGGCGGCGACGGACGGGGCGTTGCGCAGGTCGGGTTCGGCGAGGACCCGGGTGCACCGGGGCCGGTGGTCGAGCACGAGGTCGGCGACGGCCCGCAGCAGCGTGGTGCCCAGGCCGCGGCCCCGGTCGGTGCCGCCTCCGATGAGCAGGTGGACGCCGGTGTCGTGGGGCCGCGCCGGGTAGTGGCGGGCGAGCGGGTCGAGATCGGCGCGGTAGATCTCGAAGTAGCTCATGGGGGTGCCGTCGAGGACGCCGAGGCAGGGCACGCTGCGTCCGTCGCCGGCGAGTTGGGCGCCGACGTGGGCGGCGGTGACGTCGGCCGGGCCTTCGAGCTCCCAGAAGGCGGCCACGGCGGGATCGTTCATCCAGCGGGTGATCAGGGGCAGGTCGCGGTGCGGGCGCACGGGGACCAGCCGGAAGCCGCCGGCCGGGGTGGCGACCGGCGCCCAGCCCGCGAGGTCGTCGAGCAAGTCGCCGGACCCGGTCCGACGCTGCCCCGGCGGGCGGGGATCCGTGGCGGGGCCGGGGCACGGGCCGACGCCGGACGGGTGCGCGGTGCCGGGCTGCGCTGCGCGGGGAGGCACGGGGCCCTCCTCTCGGTGACGTCGGTGAAGTCGGTGGAATCGGTGGAAGCGCTGAAGTCGGCGGATGCGGTACGCAATGCGGGTGCGGCGGATCGGGTACGGGGTCGGTGCCGCGGGACCGGCCGGGGCGCGGGCCCCGGCGGGTCCCGCGCCCGGGCGGGTCAGAGGTGCAGCGGGTTGGCGATCCCGACGTAGACGGACTGGGTGTCGACCGGACCGACCAGTTCGTCCAGGCCGTGCAGCCGGGTGAGGAGGTTGGCCTTGCAGCGCAGCGTCCGCGCCTCCAGGAGCCGCCGCGGCAGCGGCGAGCCGAGGCCGGTGGCACCGGCGAGGAAGCGGCGCAGCGCGGCGAGCAGCACGCGCTCGTCGGCGAGGCGCTGGGAACCGAAGGCGCCGATGAGGCCGAGGACGTTGTTGATGCCGACGTAGTAGGCGAAGCGCTCGTCGGTGACCTCGTCGGAGACGAAGGTGTCGCTGACGCCGCCGATGCCGGGCAGCCGGCGGCTCAGCTCCTCGCGGCGCGACTCGCGGAAGTAGTAGCCCTGGTTGTCGCGGTAGCGGCCGCCGGTGGGCCAGCCCTCGGGGTCGAGGAGGACCAGGGTGTTCTGCTGGTGGGCCTCCAGCGCGATGCCGGCCTGGCCGTCGAGCCAGAGCAGCGGGCGGATCACCAGGTCGAGGTAGCGCAGGAACCACTCGGCGGCGACGGCCGGGACGCCGCGGCCGGTCCGGGCGGCGAGCCCGTGCACCAGGACCTCCAGCCGCGACCGCATCCGGGGGTCGCCGGGCCAGGGGCGCGGGGCGGTGAGGGCGGCGATGCAGACGGCGTCGTCGCCGAGGGCGAAGGGGTTGTGCCGGATCATGACGTCGAGTCCGGGGACGGGTTCGCCGTCGGGGGTGTCGACGGCCAGCCAGGCCGGGTCGCGGACGATGTCGAAGCGTGGGTGGGCGGCCTGCCACTGGTCGGCGAGGCCGGTGCGCAGCAGCCGGTGCACCTCGACGCCGCGGTGGAGTTCCTTGCGCAGGTTCTCGCGGCGGGAGTTGGTGATCCGGACGCCGAGGGAGAGCTTGAGCATGGCCGGGGCGCCGGGGCGGTGCACGGTGCGGACGGAAGAGGTGGGGTGCCAGTGCTCCCCGTACGGGCCGAGGTCGTGCAGCAGTCCGGCGGCGAGCAGGGCGGCCACGGCGGGGCGCTCGCGCAGCTCGCGGGCCTGCCAGGGGTGGAGGGGCAGGGCGGCGGTGCCGTCGGGCAGGGGGAGGCCCTCGGCGAGTCCGGCGGTGAGCCGGGCGGCGGGGACGGCCCGGCCGTGTTCCGTCCAGGCCGAGTCGGTGGCGAGGACGCGGGGGTCGACGGCCATCCAGTGGAGCGGGAAGGAGCCGTGCGTCTCGGGCGAGTAGCTGCGGGCCTCGGACTCGGACAGGCCCTCGCGGCTCTTCGGGGTGGGGTGCAGGGGGTGGCCGAGCAGCAGGGACTGTTCGGCGGTCAGGAAGAGGTCGGCCTCGGGGCGGGGGCCCGGGTCGCGGCGGCGGGCGGTGAGGAACTCGGCCGTCCGGCGGGCGGAGTCGGCGACCCGGCCGACGAGTTCGGTGCCCTCGGGGCGGCCGGTCTCGCGGCTGAGCAGGGCCGCGAGGGTGACGGCGTCGAGGGCCGGGGCGCCGGCCGGGAGCCCGTCGAGGGCGGGGGTGCCGAAGCGGTGCCAGCCGGTGGGCGACCAGTGGTGGACGGGGACGCGCAGGGTGGCGCCGCTGGCGGCGAGGGGGACGCGCAGGGTGCCGCCGTCGGGTGCGGGCAGGTCGTTCTCCCGTACCCAGCAGCGCAGCAGGTTCTCGGCGGCGGCCGCGTCGGCGGCCCGGACCGGGTCCGGGTCGTCCAGCGGGTCGTGCGACGGGGCGGCGACCGGGCCGTCCGCCGCGTACACCTCGGCGGCGAGGGCGGTGCCCTCGGTGCCGGCGAGCCGCTCGTACGGGACGGGGTGGCCGGTCAGGTACTGGCGCGGCACCGTCGGCTCGGCGGTCACCGTGCCGCCGCGGTCGTCGGCCGCCTCGAACGGGACGGGGGTGACGGTGGCGGCGGCGGTGGGGGTCGGGTTCACGGGGTGCTTCCTTGAGAGGGGAATGGGCCGGGTGGGGGGCATCGGTCCGGGGTACGGCGGGGTGTCAGTGGGGCGGCCGCGCGGCGGGGAGGTGCGCCGGGGCGGCAGTGGCGGGGCGCTCGCGGCGGGCCTTCTCGGCGGCGGCCAGCGCGTCGGCGAAGCGGTCGAGGACAGCGGCCGCCTGCTCGTCGGTGAGGGTGAGCGGGGGCAGCAGCCGGACGACGGCGTTGTGCCGGCCGCCGAGTTCGACGATGAGACCGCGGCCGAGGCAGGCGCGCCGGACGGCCGCGGCGAGTTCGGGGTCGGGGGGCGGCACGTGGTCGCCGGGTCCGGTGCCCTCGGGGTCGACGAGTTCGACGCCGATCATCAGGCCGCGGCCGCGGACGTCGCCGACGCAGGGGTGGGCGGCGGCGAGGCCCTGGAGCCGGGCGAGCATCCGGGCGCCAAGGAGGCCGGCGCGCTCGGCGAGCCCGTTCTCCCGTACGAACGCGAGGGTGGCGGCGCCCGCGGCCATGGCGAGCTGGTTGCCCCGGAACGTACCCGCGTGGGCGCCGGGTTCCCAGGCGTCGAGCGCGGACCGGTAGACGACGACGGCAAGCGGGAGGGAGCCGCCGATGGCCTTGGACAGGACCATCACGTCGGGGACGACCCCGCTGTGTTCGACGGCCCAGAAGGCGCCGGTGCGGCCGACGCCGGTCTGGACCTCGTCGGCGATCAGCGGGATGGAGCGGTCCCGGGTGAGCGCGCGCATGCGGCGCAGCCAGCCGTCGGGGGCGGGGATGACGCCGCCCTCGCCCTGGACCGGTTCGAGGATCATCCCGGCGGGGGCCGGCACGCCGCTCTTGGGGTCGTCGAGGACGTGCTCGGTCCAGCGGGCGGCGAGTTCGGCACCGCGCTCGCCGCCGACGCCGAAGGGGCAGCGGTAGTCGTACGGATAGGGCAGCCGGGCGGTGGCGCGGACGCCGGTGGCGCCGCCGGACACGTCGAGGGCGCCCGCCGTCATCCCGTGGTACGCGCCGGTGAAGGACAGCACGTCGTGCCGGCCGGTGGCGGTACGGACGAGTTTGAGGGCCGCCTCGACGGCGTCGGTGCCCGCCGGACCGCAGAACTGGATGCGGGCGTCGGCGGCGAGTTCGCCGGGGAGGGTGGCGAACAGCTCCGTCGTGAAGGCGTCCTTGACCGGGGTGGCGAGGTCCAGGACGTGCAGGGGCGCGCCCGAGTCGAGGACCTTGCGGATGGCTTCGAGGACGACGGGGTGGTTGTGCCCGAGCGCCAGGGTGCCGGCGCCGGACAGGCAGTCGAGGTAGCGGCGGCCGTCGGCGCCCTCGATGGTCAGACCCCGGGCCCGGACGGGGACGATGGGCAGCGAACGCGCGTATGTACGGGCGGCGGACTCGCGCTGGGCCTGGCGGCGCAGGATGCCCTCGCCGGCCCCGGCACCGGTCGGGCGCCCGCCCTCCCGTGACGGATCGGCGCGGTGGTCGGGATGCTCCTCGCGGGGGTCCGCGGGGCGGTCCTCGCCGGGGGCTTCGCGGCGCTCTCCGCAGGTCCGCGCGACGGGTGCGGCGGGTACGACGGCCGGAGCTGGTTCGGTGACGGCCACGGCTCGGTGTCCTCCAGCGTGACGATTCGGACGCCTCCGGGCGGCCGCGCGGTGGGCTCGCGACGCCGCTCACGCCGCCTCCGCGTCCTCGAAGGCGGCGCGCCCGGCGCCCTTCCCCCGGCGGGCCCTTCGGCTCACTCGGTGTACGGGGACGGGCTCGATGGCGGCCCGGAAGCCGCCGTCGTGTCCCCCGTCCGTACCAACGACGCGGAGCGCCCCGGATCACGGTCGGCGGCCGAGTTCCTCGGCGCGGGCCGGCGCACGGTGGATCACAACCCCGCAACAGCACGGCAACAGCCGGTAAGGGGCGGAACCGCGGACCTGGGTCGTGCCGTCCCCACCCGCACCGGCATAGTGGGGGCTTCGCGCGGCGCGGCCTTCGCGCCGCCGCTGTTCACACATATGCAAGTTGACGTAGTCCCAGGGGGATCACGAGATGCGATCGATTCGTCCGCTGCTGGTCGCGGCATCCGCCGTCGCGGCGTTGACGCTGACGGCGACGGCCTGCGGCCCGGCCGAGGAAGGCACGGGGGGTGACAAGCCCACCGCCGCCGCGGACCCGACCGCGAACGGCAAGATCACGATTCCGGACGATCTGAAGCAGCGTCTGAAGGATCACGGGATCGACATGGACAAGTGGCGCGGGGGTGAGTGGAAGAACTGGGACCGGGACAAGTGGCTGCGTGAGGCGAAGGACTTCGTCAACCCGATCATCGAGGACCTGTGGGACCCGGACCGGATGCGCGACGCCGAGCGCCCGGACAAGCCGGTCGACCCCGAGGACATCTCCGGTGACAAGGGCGTGACGGACCCGACCCCGGTCGTGGTGCGGGCGAAGCCGGTCGCGGCTCCCTACCACGAGACGGCGGCCGCCTCCGGCAAGGTCTTCTTCGACGGCCCCGAGGGCTCGATGGTCTGCTCGGCGACCGTGGTGCAGGACCCGGCGCACCCCGGCAAGTCGAACATGGTCTGGACGGCCGGCCACTGCGTGCACGCGGGCAAGAAGGGCGGCTGGTACCGCAACATCGCCTTCGTCCCGTCGTACAACAACGCGGGCAAGTCGACCGCGGCGCTGGAGCAGGCGACCCGCCAGGAGATCGCCCCGTACGGCGTGTGGTGGAGTGACTGGGCGCAGACCTCGGACCAGTGGATCGCCGGCGGCGGCCAGACCGGCGGCCAGGGCGCCCCGTACGACTTCGCGGTGCTTCACGTGACGCCGGAGAAGGGCTCCACGGGCAAGTCCCTGGAGGAGACGGTCGGCTCGGCGCTCCCGGTGGAGTTCAACGCCCCGGCCGTGCCGAAGATCGCGAGCATGACGGCGACCGGCTACCCGGCGGGCAAGCCCTTCGACGGGCAGAAGATGTTCCAGTGCGCGGACAAGCCGGGCCGGCTGTCGGTGGAGACCGACCAGCCGACGATGTACCGCATCGGCTGCTCCATGACCGGTGGTTCGTCCGGTGGCGGCTGGGTGGCCGCGGGCCAGGACGGCAAGCCGGCGCTGGTGTCGAACACCTCCATCGGTCCGGTGACGGCGGGCTGGCTGGCCGGTCCGCGGCTCGGCCCCGAGGCCAAGACGCTGTACGACAAGATGAGCGCGAAGTACGCCAACCGCTGACCCGGGCGGCCTGACGACGGCGCGGGCGGGGCTCCTCGGAGTCCCGCCCGCGCCGTTCGTATACGTACGGGTCGTGGGCTCACTCCTGGTCGGGCTCCGCCGGCGCGCGGCGGGCGTCGACCTCCTGGTCGAGCCGCCAGGTCCTTCCGCCGTCGGACGAGCGCTCGTTGCGCCAGTGGAAGGTGTCGTCGGTGACGGCGCCGAAGGTCCAGCGGACGAGGTCGCCGCCGACGGCGCGTTCCATGACGATCTCGTCGCCGATCCGGCGGGCGTACATCTGCACCACGTCGCCGTGGGCGGTGCCGTGGAAGGTGAACCGCCACAGCTGGAGGCCCGGGTCCCAGATCCGGACGCACAGACCGCACTCCTGGTCCGGCGCGCGCCCTGTGGTGGGGAGGTCCGCGCGGCCGGGCCACCGCCAGACGTCCAGGACCGCCCGGCCTTCCAGGGCGTAGCCGAACTCCCATTCGCCGCTGACGGAGTGGACCGGCGAGCCGTCGGCGGGGTGGTACGTGATCAGGGTCGTCCAGAGCCCGGCCAGGCGTCCGAAGTCCGCCAGCGCGGCCGCGTTGCGCTCGTCGGGGCCGTCGGCGAGCAGCGTCCTCACGGGGAGACCTCCACGGTCGTGAGCGGGGCGAGGGCCGAGGCGAGGCAGTCGGCGAGGGGAGCGGCGTACGTGCCGTCGGGGTCGAGCTCGGGGTCGTAGATGGCGGCGTCGAGTCCGATGATCCGACCGGTGCCGACCAGGGCCGAGACCAGCCGGGTGAGCCGGGGGAAGTCCAGGCCGGGGCTCCCCGGGGAGTCGACCGCGGGCAGGACGCGTTCGTCGAGGACGTCGAAGTCGAGGTGAAGCCAGACCCGGTCGAGCCCACGCCGCTCCAGCCGCCGGATCACCCGATCGGCCACGTCGTCGGCCTCGGCGTGGGCGATCTCCCCGGCCGTGAGCCGGAAGCCCGGGGGCAGCTCCCCTCCCTCGCCGCCCTCCCGGTCGCCGATCTGGACCACGTCCCGGTCGGCCACCAGCGGCCGGCCCACCTCCGGCCAGTGGGTGAGCAGCAGCTCGCCGCGGCCGGTGGCCAGCGCCAGGTCCATGCCGGCCGCCGAGCCGAGCGAGGCGTCGGCGTCGTGGTTCCCGGGATGCCGGAAGTCGCTGTGGCCGTCGAGGTGCACCAGGCCGCAGCGGCCGTCACGGCGGGCCCCGAGCAGACAGCCCAGCAGGATGCTGCAGTCACCGCCGAGAACGAGCGGGAAGCGGCCGGCGGCCAGCGTGGTCCGGACCTCGTCGGCGAGCCGCAGCGTGTACGCGCGCAGGGTCACCCCGTTGCGGATCCGGGTCGCCGGCTGCGGGTCGAACGCGTACGGCGGACGGTCGAGTTCCACCACCCGGGCCGGCCGCAGCCGGGCCTCCAGGCCCGCCGACAGCAGGGCGCTCGGGGCGCGCCAGGTGCCGGGCTCGTGTCCTGGTGCGAGCGGGCGCAGGCCGAGGTTCCAGGGGGCCGCGACGATATCGACGGCAGGGGGCATGACCGTCCTTTCGATCAAGGAATTCCAACTGGATAACATGAGTACATCGGTTGGAATAAGGGGCGCAAGAGCAAGCGGCGCACCAGCACGAAAGGCGGGCGTCCATGACGGCGGTCCCCCAGGCCCACACCTTCAGGCCGCGCGACCTGGTCGGCGGGCATGTCGTCCTCGATCTGGTGAACACGGTCACGGCCCGGAACGCGGAACCGGCCGACTGGCTCGACGGCTATCCGCGTCTGCTGGAGTGGGCCGCCCTGACCGGCCGGTTCTCCCCCGCCGCGCTCACGGAGCTGGTCGCGACGGCCGGGGCCGATCCCGGTACGGAGGCGCGGGCCCTGGACCGGGTCCGCGAACTGCGCGAGGCGCTGCACGCGCTCGTCACGGCGCTGGTCCACGACGACACCCCTGCCCCCGCGGTGGCGGTCGGCCGGGTCGAGAAGCAGTGGAAGCAGGCCGTCGCCCGCTCCCGGCTCGTCCTGGACGGGAACATCCCGCGGCTGGACATCGGCCTCGATGCCTCCGGGCTCGACTACCCCGCCCACGTCCTCGCCCTGGAGGCGCTCGAACTGCTGCGGTCCTGGCCGGCGGACCGCGTGCGGGTCTGCCCCGGCGGCCGCTGCGGCTGGGTGTTCCTCGACAGCTCCCGGGGCGGCCGCCGCCGCTGGTGTTCCATGGCCACCTGCGGGAACTCCGCCAAGGGCCGGACCCACTACCGGCGCAAGCAGCGGCCCGAGGACCCGCGGGATCCCGCGGCGTCGCCCACCGGCACGTGACTCCGCGGCAGGCACGCGCGCGCCGAACGACGAAGGCGCCGGTCGCCTCCCCCGGAGGGGAGACGACCGGCGCCTTCGAGAAGACCTGGTCCGAGCGGGTCGGATCAGTGCGCGGCGGGCACGTACGGGGCGAAGAGCGCCGCCAGTTCCTCGTGGACCCGCGCCTTGAGCAGGGTGCCCTCCGGGGTGTGCTCCTCGGAGATCACCTCGCCCTCGACGTGTGCCCGCGAGACGAGACCACCGTGCGTGTACGGCACGAGGACCTCGATCTCGACCTGCGGCCGGGGCAGTTCGGCGTCGATCCGGGCGAGCAGCTCCTCGATGCCCTCGCCCGAGCGGGCGGAGACGGCGAGGGAGTGCTTCTCGGTCCGCAGCAGCCGCTGGAGCACCAGCGGGTCGGCCGCGTCCGCCTTGTTGACGATGACGATCTCCGGCACGTTCACCGCGCCGACCTCGCGGAACACCTCGCGTACGGCCGCGAGCTGCTCCTCCGGGGCCGGGTGCGAACCGTCCACCACGTGCAGGATCAGGTCGGCGTCGGCGACCTCCTCCATCGTGGAGCGGAACGCCTCGACCAGGTGGTGGGGCAGGTGCCGGACGAAGCCGACGGTGTCCGCCAGGGTGTAGGCCCGGCCGGTGGGCGTCTCGGCCCGCCGGACGGTCGGGTCGAGGGTGGCGAACAGCGCGTTCTCCACCAGCACGCCCGCGCCCGTGAGGCGGTTGAGCAGGGACGACTTGCCGGCGTTGGTGTATCCGGCGATGGCGACCGACGGCACCTTGTTGCGGCGCCGCTCCTGCCGCTTCACATCACGGCCGGTCTTCATCTCCGCGATCTCACGGCGCATCTTCGCCATCTTCTCGCGGATCCGTCGCCGGTCCGTCTCGATCTTGGTCTCACCGGGACCACGGGTGGCCATGCCGCCACCGCCGCCGCCACCCATCTGCCGGGAGAGCGACTGACCCCAGCCGCGCAGTCGCGGCAGCATGTACTGCATCTGCGCGAGCGCGACCTGGGCCTTGCCCTCACGGGACTTGGCATGCTGGGCGAAGATGTCGAGGATCAGGGCGGTCCGGTCGACCACCTTGACCTTGACGACGTCCTCAAGGGCGATCAGCTGGCCGGGGCTGAGCTCACCGTCGCACACGACGGTGTCGGCGCCGGATTCGAGGACGATGTCCCGCAGCTCCCGCGCCTTGCCCGAACCGATGAACGTGGCCGGGTCCGGCTTGTCGCGGCGCTGGATGACACCGTCGAGCACGAGGGCACCCGCCGTCTCGGCGAGCGCCGCGAGCTCCGCGAGGGAGTTGTCCGCGTCCTGGACGGTCCCCGAGGTCCAGACGCCGACCAGCACCACGCGCTCCAGGCGCAGCTGCCGGTACTCGACCTCGGTGACGTCCTCGAGCTCGGTGGAGAGGCCCGCGACACGGCGCAGGGCCGCACGCTCGGAGCGGTCGAACTGCTCGCCGTCCCGCTCTCCGTCGATCTCGTGGCTCCAGGCGACGTCCTCTTCCATCAGGGCATCGGCCCGAAGGCTCTCGGTACGGCTCGTCTCCGCGAAGCTCTGCTTGTCCTGGGAAGGGGATGAAGAGGAGGTCATTGGATCCTTTACGTCGAAGGTCGAATCGAAGTCTCTACAGCAGTCACAACGCGTGACGTCCGGGAAGAATTCCCGGGGTCCGGCAGCGCCGCCGACGAGAAGATGGTGGCACGGTCGGGCACGGCCCGTCATCCGGGTTTCCCCGCACGCACGGGTCTTTCTGCCCGCGCCGCGTGATCCGAACCCCGTACGGCGAGCGTCACCGGGCTCACGGAGCGTGCCCCGCGGCCGGCCTTCGCGGCGGCGGGAGCCGGTTCCGGGGCCTGGACGTGCCAGTCCGGGTGCCTGGGCATGGGCGGGGTCGTCGTCCCGTACAGCCAGGCGTCGAAGAAGCGGCCCAGGTCCCGCCCGGAGACCTCTGCGGCCAGCGCCTCGAAGTCGGCGGTGGTGGCCGTGCCGTCCCGGTGCTCGGCGACCCAGCGGCGTTCCAGCCGGTCGAAGGCCTCGGTGCCGATCTCGGTGCGCAGGGCGTACAGCGCGAGGGCGGCGCCGTCGTAGACGACGGGCCGGAAGATGCTGATCTTGTCGCCGGGCACCGGCGGTTTCGGGAAGGCGGGCGGGCCGCCGTCCGCGCGCCACTGGTCGGAGAAGGCGTACGCGGCCTTCATGCGCGCCTCCAGGGTCGGCCCGCCGTGCTGCTCGGCGTATCGCGCCTCGTACCAGGTGGCGTGGCCCTCGTTGAGCCACACGTCGGACCACACGCGCGGGGAGACGCTGTCGCCGAACCACTGGTGCGACAGCTCGTGGACCATCACGGACCGGATGTACCAGGCGGGATAGCGGGATTCGGCGAACAGACGGCGCTCGAAGAGCGAGAGGGTCTGGGTCTCCAGTTCGAAGCCGGTGTCGGCGTCGGCGACGACGAGCCCGTAGTTCTCGAAGGGGTACGGACCGACCAGGCCCTCCATCCACTCGACGTGCCGGGGGGTGTCCTTCAGCCAGGGCTCCAGGAGCTCCCGGTCGGCGGTCCGGACGACGTCCCGGACGTGCAGCCCGTGCGGGCCCGCGCGGTGCAGCACGGTGGAGTCGCCGATGGACACCTGGGCGAGTTCGGTGGCCATGGGGTGGGCGGTGCGGTACGTCCACGTCGTCCGGCCGCCGAGCCGTTCACGGCCGCCGGGCAGCCCGTTGGCCACGACGGTGAGTCGGTCGGGCGCGGTGATCCGGAAGGTGAAGAAGGCCTTGTCGGAGGGGTGGTCGTTGCACGGGAAGACCCGGTGGGCGGCGTCGGCCTGGTTGGCCATGGCGAGACCGTCGGAGGTGCGGACCCAGCCCCCGGAGTCGGCCGGGCCGCGGGGGTCGCTGGTGTGGGTGACGGTGATGTCGACGACCCGGCCGCGGTCGAGCGGTGCGGCCGGGGTGATCACCAGGTCCTCGTCGCTGCTCACGAAGTCGGCCCGGCGCCCGTCGACGGTGACGGAGGAGACGGTGCCGTGGGTGAAGTCCAGGTTGACGCGTTCCAGGTCGGCGGTGGTCACGGCCCGGATGTGGGTGACGCCGGCGAGCGGCCGGTCGTTGCGGCCGGGGTAGGCGAGCGCGATGTCGTACGTCAGGACGTCGTAGCCGGGATTGCCCAGGTACGGGAAGAGCCGGTCGCCGACGCCCAGCGGCGGGGGCAGCGGCGGGGCCGGGGCGGCGGCGACGAGCCCCGCCGCGAGGGCGACGAGGACGGCGGAACGTGCCGCGCGCCCGAGCGGCCGGCGGGCGCGGACGGGGGCGCGGGACGAGGTCCGGACAGCGGGCGTCCGGGTGCGGAGCGTCGGGGAGCGGAGCGGCATGCGTTACGGCTACCAGGGCCCGGGCCGCTCCCCCGGGCGGCGCGCACACCGGCCACCCGAAGGGCCCACGGGCCGCCGCCCGCGGTCCCGGGCGGCCGGCTCCGCGCGGCGCTCAGCGTCCCGGCGCCTCCGGGTTCCCCGCCCGGCGTACGTCGTACACGCCCGGCACGTCCCGCATCGCCTTCAGCAGCGTGGGAAGACCGGCGGCGTCCGGGAGCCGGAGGGTGTACGTGTGCCGGACGCGCTGCTCGTCCGGGGGGTCGACGTTGGCGGCGGCCACGGTGGCGCCCTCGGCGGCGATGGCCTCGGTGAGGTCGGCGAGCAGGCCGGGCCGGCCGAAGGACTCGACGCAAAGGGTGACCTCGGAGGCGGCGCTCTCGCCGTCGTGACCGGCCGTGGTGTCCGGGGCGGGACGTTTCGCCGCGTCGGCCGGCGGGCGGGGCGCGGCCGCCGGGGGCGCCGCCGCCTCGGGGTGGGCCCGCAGCCAGCCGGTGATGGCGATCCGGGCGGCGGGGGTGCGCGCGTGGTCGAGCCACTGCGGGGAGGGCCCGGAGGCGGCGTCCTGGGCAAGCAGGAGCTGGACGGTGTCGCCGTCGTCGAGCACGGTGCTCAGGGGCGCGAGCCGGCCGTTGACCCGCGCCCCGAGACAGCCGTGGGCGGCCTCGCCGTGCATGGCGTACGCGGCGTCGACGCAGGTGGCGCCGGCGGGCAGGCCGAGGGTGCCGCCGTCGGTGCGGAAGACGGTGATCTCCTGGTCCTGGGCGAGGTCGGCGCGCAGCGAGGTCCAGAAGGTGTCGGCGTCGTGGGCGGACTGCTGCCAGTCGAGGAGCCGGGACAGCCAGCCGGGCCGGGTCGGGTCGGCGCGCTCGCCGTCCCCGAACCGACCGCCGGGCCCCGTGGCCGGCTCGGCCGCCTGCTCGGGGCCGCCCGCCCCCTCGGGGACTGTCGCGTACGGGTTGCCGAGGGCGACCACGCCCGCCTCGGCGACCTTGTGCATCCGGTGGGTGCGGATGAGGACTTCGGCGACGGCGCCGTCGGGCGCGGCGATCGCGGTGTGCAGCGACTGGTAGAGGTTGAACTTGGGGGCGGCGATGAAGTCCTTGAACTCCGAGATCACCGGCGTGAAACAGGTGTGCATCTCGCCGAGGACGGCGTAGCAGTCGGCGTCCTCGGCGACCAGGACGAGCAGCCGGCCGAAGTCGCTGCCGCGCAGTTCGCCGCGTTTGAGGTGGATCCGGTGGACGGAGACGAAGTGCCGCGGCCGGACGAGGACTTCGGCGGCGATGCCGGCCTCGCGCAGCACCCCGGAGACCTGTTCGGCGACGGCCCCGAGGGTGTCCCCGGCGAGGGCGTCGGCGGCGATGAGCGCGCGCGTGGCCGCGTACTGCTCGGGGTGGAGGATCGCGAAGACCAGGTCCTCCAGCTCGGTCTTGAGGGCCTGGACGCCGAGGCGTTCGGCGAGCGGGATCAGGACGTCCCGGGTGACCCGGGCGGTGCGGGCCTGTTTCTCGGGGCGCATCACGCCGAGGGTGCGCATGTTGTGCAGCCGGTCGGCGAGTTTGATCGACATGACACGGACGTCGTCGCCGGTGGCGACGAGCATCTTACGGAAGGTCTCCGGCTCGGCCGCCGCGCCGTACTCGACCTTCTCCAGCTTGGTGACGCCGTCGACGAGATACGTGACCTCGTCGCCGAACTCCTCCCGCACCTGATCGAGCGTCACCTCGGTGTCCTCGACGGTGTCGTGGAGCAGCGAGGCCGTCAGCGTCGTGGTCTCGGCGCCGAGTGCGGCGAGGATCAGGGTGACCGCGAGCGGGTGGGTGATGTACGGCTCGCCGCTCTTGCGGAACTGGCCGCGGTGCGAGGACTCGGCGAGGACGTACGCGCGGCGCAGCACGGACAGATCGGCGTCCGGATAGTGGGCGCGATGCGCCTCGGCGACGTGCCGGATGGCGTCGGGCAGCCGGTCGCGCGAGGCGGGTCCGGCGGTGGCCCCGAGCAGTGCGGCGCGGCCGATGCGGCGCAGATCGATCCTCGCGCGGCCGCGGCGGCGGCCGGGAGCGGCGGGACCGGTGGGCCCGGCCTCGCTCAGGGGTTGGGCGGCCTCTGCACTCATGGGGGCACCTCCGGCGGCTTCGACCGGCAAGGTGGGCCGGGCAGCGTGCCCGGCAGGGCCGGTGCTTGATGCTACCGACCCCACCACGTGGCGCAGTCCCGCTCTCGCCGAGCGTGAACTGGATCACCCATTCGAGGGATGATTCCGGGTCATACGGTTTCGGTCGGGGTGCGGGTGGACATGCTGAGGGGCCGTCCGCCCGGCGACCCTTACGGGGTGTCGGCGAGCCAGGCCGGGTCGACGGTGCCCTCGCCGACGATGACGGCGGGTCCGGTCATCTCGATCTCGCCGTCGGGGTGCTCGGTGATGACGAGCGTGCCGCCGAGGACGTCGACGGTGTACGTGACGGGGGCGCCGGACACGGCCGGGTCGGCGCCGTCCCGGCGGGCGGTGGCCACGGCGACGGCGCAGGCGCCCGTGCCGCACGAGCGGGTCTCGGCGGCACCGCGCTCGTGTACGCGCATGGCGACGTGGCGGGGGCCGCGGTCGGCGACGAACTCGATGTTGACGCCGTCGGGGTAGACCCCGGCCGGCTCGTAGGGCGGCTCGCCGTACAGGTTGCCGGCGTGGTCGAGGGAGTCGACGAAGGCGACCGCGTGCGGGTTGCCCATGTTCACGTTGCGGGCGGGCCAGCTGCGGCCGTCGACGGTGACGGTGACCCCGTCCTCGGGGAGCACGGCCCGGCCCATCCGGACGGTGACGGAGCCGTCCTTGTCGAGGTGGACGCGCTTGACGCCGCCGCGGGTGGCGACGGCGACCTCACCGGCGGTGACGTGCCCGGCGTGCTCCAGGTAGCGGGCGAAGACCCGTACGCCGTTGCCGCACATCTCGGCGACGGAGCCGTCCGCGTTGCGGTAGTCCATGAACCACTCGGCCTCGTCGGCCATGTGCCGCGCCTCGGGGTGCGCGGCGCTGCGCACGACGTGCAGCACGCCGTCGCCGCCGATCCCGGCCCGCCGGTCGCACAGCCGGGCGACAAGGGCGGGAGGCAGGTCGATCGTGTGGTCGGCGTCGGGGACGATCACGAAGTCGTTCTCGGTGCCGTGGCCCTTGAGGAAGCGGAGGGGCGAGGTCTGCGCGCTGGTCACGGGATCAACTGTACGGGTACGGGGCCGGGCGCGGCGGGCCCGAGGGGCCGGGCCGGGGCCTCGGGCCGCCAGGCGCCGGGACGCCTCTCGCCGGGGTCAGCGCAGCCGGGCGACGCGCCAGACGGCGAGGACGACCAGGACGGTGCTCAGCAGCGCGTACAGGGCGAGGACGCGCCAGTCGGGGCGCCGGCCGGATCCGCGGGCGGGCAGGCCCGGCCAGGTGTAGCCGACGCGGCGGGCTGCCATCATGCCCCAGCCGGCCGCGCAGGAGCTGATCAGCAGCCCGAGCATGGCGACGACGGCGCCCCCGTCGCCCGAGCCGAAGGCGAGCGGGAAGGCGAACATCAGCGAGCCGACGGCGGCGAGCGCGACGATCGGGGCGAGCTGCCAGATCCGCAGGCGGCGCTGCGGACGCAGTTCCACCTCGACCTCCGCCGCGTCGACCTCGACGGCGCTGCCCTCGGCCTCGTCGGGGCCGTCCGGCGTCAGCCCGGGCGCCTCACCGGGGACTTGTCCCCGGACGGCGGCCTGCTGCTCCGTGTCACGAGGGCCGGCCTCCATCGCCACGCGCCCTCCCACTCGGACTCCACTTGGTCGATCGATGCTCGATGATGGCACGCTTCGACCCCCTGAAATGACGGGCATGGCGTCCCGATGCCATCACGTGATCAGGCTGTAACCGCTCGTTCGACCAACGTCAGGGCCTGCCCCGGGAGTTCCCCCCGGTCGGCCATGGCGCCACTGAGCCAATGAACCCGCGGGTCGCGCCGGAACCACGAATCCTGACGGCGCGCGAAGCGTTTGGTGGCGCGTACGGTCTCGGCGCGCGCTTCGTCCTCCGTGCGCTCCCCCGCGAGCGCCGCGAGCACCTGCTGGTAGCCGAGCGCGCGCGACGCCGTACGCCCCTCGCGCAGCCCGTGCGCCTCCAGGGTGCGGACCTCGTCGACGAGTCCCGCCTCCCACATGCGGTCCACGCGGGTCGCGATGCGCTCGTCGAGTTCGGGGCGGGCGACGTCGACGCCGATCTGGACGGTGTCGTAGACGGACTCGTGGCCCGGGAGGTTCGCCGTGAACGGCTTGCCGGTGATCTCGATGACCTCCAGGGCGCGCACGATGCGGCGGCCGTTGCCGGGCAGGATCGCGCGGGCGGCCTCGGGGTCGGCTTCGGCCAGCCGGGCGTGCAGCACCCCGGAGCCGCGCTCCTCCAGCTCGGCCTCCAGCCGGGCCCGGACCTCGGGGTCGGTGCCGGGGAACTCGAGGGCGTCGATGGCCCCCCGTACGTACAGCCCGGAACCGCCGACCAGGACGGGAGTGCGGCCCGCGGCGAGCAGCCGGTCGATCTCGGCGCGCGCCAGCCGCTGGTACTCCGCGACGCTGGCGGCCTCGGTCACGTCCCAGATGTCGAGGAGGTGATGCGGCACTCCGCCGCGCTCCTCCACCGTCAGTTTGGCGGTGCCGATGTCCATCCCCCGGTAGAGCTGCATGGAGTCGGCGTTGACGACCTCGCCACCCAGCTGCTGGGCGAGGAAAACGCCCAGATCGGACTTTCCGGCCGCAGTGGGGCCGACGACGGCGATGACCCGCGGGGCGGGAGCTGCACTTCTCACCGCACCAGTCTCGCAAACGTCACGGCGCGTCCCCGAATGAGCTACGTGACGGCACCCATCCGACTTCGTTGCCTGTTGCGGAATTCCACACCTGAGTACGCTAGGAGCAGATATGGGCGTTTTCTCACTGTTTCGCAGGAGGAACAGGAAGAACTCGGACCCGGTCGAGGTCGCCGGAACGGCGCCTGTGACGGAGGAGGCGAAGGAGACGGCCGCGTCGGCCGGAACGGTCGAGTCGGCCGGGGCCACCGAGACGGAGGCCGCGGCCGAGACGGTCGAGGCGGCCGAGGCTTCCGATGCGGCCGAGACGGCGACGGCCGAGGTGACCACCGAGCCGACCGCAGCAACCGAGCCCGTCGGGCAGGCCGAACCCGCCGTAGGAGCCGGGACCGACGCCGCACCGGCCGAGCGGGCCGCGGCGGAAGCCGTGGAGACCGAGGCGGCCAAGGCCGCGACCGAGGCCCCGGCCGAAGCCGGGGAAGCCGAGCGGGCGGAAGCCGAGGTGGTTGAACCGGCAGCCGCGCGGAAGGCCGAGCCCGAGGCCGAGGCGGTCGAGATCCCCCGGCAGCAGTCGGTGGAGCAGGCCGTGGACAGCGAGGCCGGAGAAGGCGCCCGTCACTAGGGCGGCGGGCCGGCAGACACCACGGTACGGAACGGTACGGACCCGCCAGGGGTCCGGCGGAGGGATGGTGACCTCATGGGTCTCCTGGATTCACTGAAGGCCAAGCTCGGCCCCGCCAAGGACAAGGTCTCCGACCTGGCCAAGGAGCACGGGGGCAAGGTGGAGCACGGTCTCGAGAAGGCCGCCAAGATGGTCGACGAGAAGACCAAGGGCAAGTACAGCGACAAGATCGAGACCGGCACCGGGAAGGCCAAGGAGGCCATCGAGAAGCTCGCCCACCAGGGCGGGAGCGGCTCGGCCGGCGAACGCTCGACCGGCGAGGGCCCGACCCCGCCGCCGCCCCCGCCACCGGCTGCCTGACCCTCCCCCCGCGACGGCGGACGGCCGTGGAGCAGCGCGCTCCACGGCCGTCCGCCGCTGGTGTTTCCCGAGGGTGTGCCCGATCAGCTCCAGGCGGCGACCATGTACCCGACCCCGTACGGGGCGTCCTCGTACAGCAGCCGCCCGGCGAGGTCCGCGCCCTCGGCGGCGCCCGCGAGCACCTGCCAGGGCGCCCGTCCGGCCGCCTTCAGCTCGCCCGCCGGACCCTCGTCCAGCGCCAGCAGCGCCGCCGTGTCGGCCGCCCCCAAGGCCTGGGCCGCGGCGGCGTCGAAGGCCTCGGCGCGCTCGTCGAGATAGCCGGGCGCCTTCACCGTGCGACAGGCGCTGCCGTCGCCCAGGACGAGCAGCGCGACCCGGTCCGCCGACCCCGCGATCTCCCGGCCGGCCTCCGCGCAGCGGGCGGCCTCCAGCGACTCGGCGACGCCGAGACCCTCGACCGGCGCGCCGGACCAGTCCGTACGATCGAGCAGCCAGGCGGCGACGGCGAGCGAGGCGGGCAACGGGCGGTCCCCGCCGGGCCCGCTGCCGAGCCGTACAGTCAGATCGACCCCGAACCCGGCGAACGAGCCCGCGGAACCGCCAGGGAAGCCGCCCCGCGCGCCCTCGGCGGCGGGGCCGACGACCACGAGCCGGTCGGGACGGGCGGCGGCGAGCACGCCGAGCGCGTCGGAACAGGCCGTGCGCGCCTCGGCGAGCTCGGCCGCGGCACCGGCCGCGACGGCGGGCACGAGCAGCGGGGGGCAGGGACAGACGGCGGCGGCGACAAGCATGTGCCGCAGCCTACTGCGCGACGGCGCTGCCAGACCGAGGGCCGCTCCCCCGGTGTCCCGCCGGGCGCGGCCGAGTCGTTGATGTGTCAGTGACTCCCGCACGCCGGCGCGTCGGCCGCCGGCAGCGGCTCCGGCACGCCGATCTTCGGCAGGCCGAGGAGCACGCCGGCCGGCTTCGGCTCGGGCTCGGCGGTGCGCTTCTCCCAGGCGTCGCCCGCGCGGGTGCGGCGCACGGCGGTGACCGGGCCCTCCGCGAGGAGGTGGTGCGGGGCGGCGTAGGTGATCTCGACGGTCACGACGTCGCCGGGGCGTACGTCCTCGTCGGGCTTGGTGAAGTGGACGAGCCGGTTGTCGGGGGCGCGGCCGGAGAGGCGGTGCGTCTCGCCGTCCTTGCGGCCCTCGCCCTCCGCGACCATGACGTCGAGGACGCGGCCGACCTGCTTCTTGTTCTCCTCCCAGGAGATCTCCTCCTGGAGGGCGACCAGGCGCTCGTAGCGGGCCTGCACGACCGCCTTGGGGATCTGGTCCTCCATGGTGGCGGCCGGGGTGCCGGGGCGCTTGGAGTACTGGAAGGTGAACGCGCTCGCGAAGCGGGCCTCGCGCACCACGTGCATGGTCTGCTCGAAGTCCTCCTCGGTCTCGCCGGGGAAGCCCACGATGATGTCGGTGGAGATCGCGGCGTGCGGGATCGCGGCGCGGACCTTCTCGATGATGCCGAGGAAACGGTCCTGGCGGTACGAGCGGCGCATGGCCTTCAGGACGGTGTCCGAGCCGGACTGCAGCGGCATGTGGAGCTGCGGCATGACGTTCGGCGTCTCGGCCATGGCGGCGATGACGTCGTCGGTGAAGTCGCGCGGGTGCGGGGAGGTGAAGCGGACCCGCTCCAGGCCCTCGATGTCACCGCAGGCGCGCAGCAGCTTGCTGAAGGCCTCGCGGTCGCCCATGTCGGAGCCGTACGCGTTGACGTTCTGGCCGAGCAGGGTGATCTCGGAGACGCCCTCGCCGACCAGGGCCTCGATCTCGGCGAGGATGTCGCCGGGGCGGCGGTCCTTCTCCTTGCCGCGCAGGGCCGGGACGATACAGAAAGTGCAGGTGTTGTTGCAGCCGACGGAGATCGACACCCAGGCGGCGTACGCGGACTCGCGGCGGGTCGGCAGCGTCGACGGGAACGCCTCCAGCGACTCCGCGATCTCGACCTGCGCCTCCTCCTGGACCCGGGCGCGCTCCAGCAGGACCGGCAGCTTGCCGATGTTGTGGGTGCCGAAGACCACGTCGACCCAGGGGGCCCTGGCGACGATGGTGTCCCGGTCCTTCTGCGCGAGGCAGCCGCCGACGGCGATCTGCATGCCGGGGCGGGCGGCCTTCTTCGGCGCGAGGTGGCCGAGGTTGCCGTACAGCTTGTTGTCGGCGTTCTCGCGGACCGCGCAGGTGTTGAAGACCACGACGTCGGCGTCGCCGTCGGCGCTCTCGGGGGCGCGCACGTAACCGGCCTCTTCGAGGAGGCCGGACAGCCGCTCGGAGTCGTGGACGTTCATCTGGCACCCGTAGGTGCGTACTTCATAGGTTCGCTGGACGTCCACGGTCTGGCTCCGGTCGCTGCTGGTCATGGGACAAGGGTATGCGGTGCCGGACGCGCTCCGGTCCGGAGCGGCCGGAGCCCCCGGGGCGGTACGGCGCCCCGGCCGGGGCGCGCGCGGATCGCCCGGGTTCAGCCGCGGACCGCGCCGCCCGCGAGGAGGCCCGTGAGCCGGAGCAGGGTGGTGTCGTCGCCGAAGCCGCCGGCCTTGACGAGGACAGGCAGGGCGGGCGCGGCGGGGCCGCGCAGGACGGCGCGGGCGATGCCGGGTTCCGGTTCGTCGTACAGCTCGAAGCCCGTGGCGCCGAGGGCGTGCAGGACGGCGGCGGCCGTCTCGCCGCCGGTGAGGACGAGGCCGTCGGCGAGGCCCGCGGCCACCGCCTCGCGTACCTCCGCCGTGAGCCGGCGCAGCAGCGCCGCCGGGTCGCCGGCCCGCTCCTCGGGCGTGTGGAGGGCCATGGTGCCCGTGGTCCGCAGCGCCACGAGCTGGCGGCGACTCGCCGGGTGCGCGCTGCCGACGACCGCGAGGGGACGGCGTACGGGCGGGAGCGCGGGCGGCGGCGTCGCCGGGTGCCGGGGGTAACGGCGGGCCAGGGCGTCGGAGAGGCCCGGCGAGCCGACCCACAGCACCTCCTCGGGGCGAGGCACGGCGGCCACGAGCGCGTCGAGGTCGGCGTCGGTGGCCGCCGAGCAGACGACCACCCGGTCGCTGTCCCCGCACCGGCTCAGGCCGCCGGATTCGACGAGGACGGCCTCCGGCAGGACGTCGGCGAGGTCCGCGGAGCGCACCGGGTGGGCCGGGTCGCGGGCGAACGCGCTCGCGTCGACCCGTACCCCGTGCACGTACTGCACGCCCCGGACCGTCGTCCGGCCCTCGGCCGGGAAGGCGGGGGCGACGATCGCGGTGCGGCGGCCGGATCCGGCGAGGGCGGCGCGCAGCTCGGCGGCGACATGGCCGCGCAGGGTCGAGTCGACCGTCTTGAGGAGCAGACCCGCGCCCGCCCGTGCGGCCTCCCGGGCCGCCCGCTCCGTCCGCGCGGCGGCCTCGGCAGCGCCCGCGTTCCGGCTGCCGAGATCGACGGCGGTGACCCCGTCACCGTACTCCCGCGCCTGCCCTGACTCCCCGCCCTCAGGTCCCGCTGTGAGGACGACCCGGGCCCGGTGGCCCGAGCGGCGGAAGGGGGCCGCGCCGTCGGCGGCGCTGGTGAGGTCGTCGGCGAGGACGACGAACGGGGAGGTGAGGGAGGGCGGCATCGCGCGGGGCCTCTCGGTAGCGGCTCGGTACGGGGTGGTTGCGCGGTCCACCCTCGGGGCGCGCGAGGCTGCGGGACAAGTCCGCCCATACGGGCGGACGACAGTACGACGCAGCTGGATCCGGCCATGTCGCCACCCTCACATCCGGCCCGTCAGGCTCCTCCCACCAGGGCATATGCCGCACCGAAGGACTGCCCCGGCCCTCACCCCCGCTCGCTTCACCCTGGTCAGGACCGGGCCCGGCTGGCAGGATCGCCGGGTGTTCACCTCCCTGCCCCGTTCCGTCCGCCGTCGTGCCCTGCCGCTCGCGGCGGCGCTTCTGGCGCTGGCCGGGCTGCTGGTGTGGTGGCTGGTTCCTTTCGGTCCGAAGTCGCCGAGCGGGCACATCACCTTCAGTACGGGCGTCCCCACGGGCGTCTACCAGCGGTACGGGGAACTCCTCCAGAAGGCCCTCGACCGTGATCTGCCGCATGTCTCGATATCCCTGACGGACAGCGAGGGGTCCCAGCAGAACCTGGACCGGCTGGCGACCGGCGAGGCCGACTTCACCGTGGCGACGGCCGACGCCGTGGCCCAGTACCAGCGGGACCGCAGGCCCGGTTTCGAACGGCTGCGCGGCTGCGCCCGGCTGTACGACGACTACATCCAGCTGGTCGTCCCCAAGGGCTCGCCCGTCCAGTCGGTGGCCGATCTGCGCGGGCTGCGGGTCGGCGTCGGCCAGGCGGGATCGGGCGTGCGGCTGATAGCCGACCGGATCCTCGCGGCGGCCGGGCTCACCCCGGATGTGAGCATCACCCCGGTCCCGGCCGGTATCGACACGATGCCGAAGCTGCTGGAGCAGCGCGAGATCGACGCGTTCTTCTGGTCGGGCGGACTGCCCACCCAGGCCGTCCAGGCGCTGTCCGAGCGGCTGCCGGTCCGGCTCGTGCCGATGGACGCCACCCTGGTGCGGAGCCTGCACGACGTGGGCGAGTCCACCCGCTTCTACCGCGCGGCCGTGATCCCGGGCGACGCCTACGCGCTGGCCCAGGGCGGCAACCCGGTGGAGACCCTGGCGGTGGCCAACATCCTCGTCACCACCGACGCCGCCGACCCGGACCTCGTGGAGGGCTTCACCCGTACGGTGATCGGCAGCCGGGACCGGATCGGCAGCCAGGTGCACCCGGCCCAGCTGGTGGACCTGCGGACCGCGATCTACACCGAGCCGCTGCCGCTGCACGAGGGCGCCCGGCGCTACTACCGCTCCGCGAAGCCGTGACAGAGCCCCCTACGGGTCCCACCCCTCCCACCCAAGGTCCCGCGGCGGCTCTGCTCTAGGGCCTTTCTTTTGGGTCAGGCTGGGTCAGGGAGCGGGGTCCGGTGCGGGTGATCGCAAGGCGGAGGAGGGAGACAACGCGGTGGGGGTACCTCCCGTGCCCGAAGGGCTACGGGGGAGTTGGCGACCGACGACAACGCGGCGTGGGGGTACCTCCCGTGCCCGAAGGGCTACGGGGGAGCGCGTGCCGGGGCACGCGAGCCCAGCAAGATCCAAAAGAAAGGCCCTAGGCCCGCTCGTCCCCCGGCTCCCCGTCCCCCTCGCCCCGTCCGCGCAGATCACCGCGCAGATCACCGCGCGGGTCCTCGCGCGGCACGCGGACGGTGACCTTCAACCCGTGCGGCGTGTGCGGCGCGTACGCGATGGTGCCCTCGCCGGCCGCGAGCAGCACCCGCGCGATGGACAGGCCGAGGCCCGAACCGTCGATGTTCTGGTGCCGCCCGGAGCGCCAGAAGCGGTCGCCGACCCGCTCCATTTCCTCCTCGGTGAGCCCGGGTCCGTGGTCGGCGACCTCGATCTCGACGGTCCGGCCGTCGTCGGCGAGCCGCGTGGCGACGGTGACGTCCTCCCCCTCCGGGGTGAACTTCAGGGCGTTGTCGATCACCGCGTCGAGCGCGCTGGAGAGCGCCACCGGATCCGCCCAGGCCGTCAGGGCCGCGAGGTCGGCCTCGATCCGTACGTCCTTGCCCTCGGCGACCGGGCGCCAGGAGGCGACCCGTTCGGCGGTGAGCGCACCGATGTCGGTGAGCCGCAGATCGGCGGCGGTGTGCTCGGCGAGCGCGAGGCCGAGCAGGTCGTCGAGCACCTGGGCGAGCCGCTTGCCCTCGGTCCGTACGGAGGCGATCTCCTCGTTGCCTTCGGGTAGTTCGAGCGCGAGCAGCTCGATGCGCAGCAGCAGCGCGGAGAGCGGGTTGCGCAGCTGGTGGGAGGCGTCGGCGACGAACGCCCGCTGCTGTTCGAGGACTTCCTCGACGTTGTCGGCCATCTCGTTGAACGAGCGGGCCAGGCGCCGCAGTTCGGGCGGCCCGCCGGCGGCGGCGACCCGGGACTTCATCCGGCCGGTGGCGATGTCGTGGGTGGCGGCGTCGAGGATCCGTACGGGGCGCAGCACCCAGCCGGTGAGCCGGAAGGCGGCGCCGACCGCGAGCAGCATGGCCGCGACCTCGCCGACGAAGATCAGCAGCCAGCCGTGCAGGATGCGCGACCGCATCTCGCCCGTGGGCGAGTCGGTGACGACGACGGCGACGACGTCCCCGTCCCGGACGACCGGGGAGGCGATGATCAGCCGGGCGTCCCGCTGCCAGGGCCAGACCTGCGGCGGATCGTGGCTGCGGCGGCCGAGCAGGGCCTCGTTGAAGGCGCGCCGGCCCTCTCCGTCGTACGGGACGACCCAGTCCTCGGGCGCGGCGGCCATGGACCGGTTGTCGCGGTAGAAGATGCCGGCCCGGATGCCGTACACCTCGTGGTAGCTGGCGAGTTCGCCGCTGAGTGTCGTCCGCCGCTCGTCGGGGCCGAAGCGGCGCTCGCTGACGAACTGGGCGAGCGCGGCGAAGCGCGCGGCGTCGTCGAGCCGGTCGACGACCACCCGCTGCTGCTCGGCGGCGGCGTTCCCGGCGGCGAGCGGGAAGCCGAGGGCGAGCAGCACACCGGCCATCAGGACGATCAGCAGCGGCAGGAGTCGGGTGCGCACGGGCGGGCGGGGGCCGGGCGGTTACGCGGCGGGCGCGACCAGGCGGTAGCCGACGCCCCGCACGGTCTCGATGAGGGCGGGCATGCGCAGCTTCGAGCGCAGGGAGGCGACGTGGACCTCCAGCGTGCGGCCGGTGCCCTCCCAATTGGTGCGCCAGACCTCGCTGATGATCTGCTCGCGGCGGAAGACCACGCCGGGCCGCTGCGCGAGCAGGGCGAGCAGGTCGAACTCCTTGCGGGTGAGCGGGACGGCGGCGCCGTCGACGCTGACCCGGCGGGTGGGCAGTTCGACGGTGACGGTGCCGAGCCGCAGCACACCCTCGTCGGCGGCCGTTCCGGTCTCCTCGCTCGTGGTGTTGCGCCGGCTGACGGCGTGGATCCGGGCGAGCAGCTCGCCGGTGTCGTACGGCTTGACCACGTAGTCGTCGGCGCCCAGGTTGAGGCCGTGGATCCGGGAGCGGACGTCCGCCCGCGCGGTCACCATGATCACCGGGGTGCTGGTGAGCTTCCGGATCCGCCCGCAGACCTGGTAGCCGTCCTGGTCGGGCAGGCCGAGGTCGAGCAGGATCACCCCGTACGAGGGGCGCTCGCCGTGCGTGGCGGGCAGCACGGCCTGGAGCGCCTCCTCGCCGTTGCGGGCGTGGGTGACGGCGAAGCCGTGCCGCGCGAGGATCGCGGAGAGCGCGGCGGCGACATGGTCGTCGTCCTCGACGAGCAGCAGTCTCATGGGCCCTCCTTCGTGCCTCGGGGTCGCTCGGACGCACGCGGCGGCGCGACCTGACGTGAGGCGCCGTACGTGCGGTGATGGGCGGTGACGCCGGGCATATGCCCGATCGTCCCGTGGGTGCCACGCGGCGCCCTGGCGGTGAACGCCGACGTCACGCGATGACCATCTGTCTACCAGGGCATGAACGCCGATGGTGACGGTCGCCGTCAAGTCTTCCCCGGTTGCTCCGGTGCTTCTGTTATCCAGCCGGTACGCCACGGCACGCCCTGTTCACGCAAAGTGCCCGTTTGCGACCGGATCGTTATCCTCAAACTTCGCTCAGATGTGATGACTCCCCTCCCATCTGCTCTCTAATGTCCTCCCCAACCGAGCAGGACGGAGCGAGAAGCCGATGAGCAATGTGTCAGTGACCAAGGGTGTGAGGGACGCCGTGCCGACCGCGGACGAGCTGGTCGTGCTCTCCGACGTGAACAAGCACTTCGGCGCGCTGCACGTGCTCCAGGACATCGACCTCACGATCCACCGCGGCGAGGTCGTGGTGGTCATCGGGCCGTCCGGGTCCGGCAAGTCCACGCTGTGCCGCACGATCAACCGCCTGGAGACCATAGACTCCGGCAGCATCACCATCGACGGGAAGCCCCTGCCCCAGGAGGGCCGGGAGCTGGCGCGGCTGCGGTCGGACGTCGGCATGGTCTTCCAGTCGTTCAACCTCTTCGCGCACAAGACGGTGCTCGAGAACGTGATGCTGGGCCAGATCAAGGTCCGCAAGACCGACAAGAAGGAAGCCGAGACCCGGGCGCGCGCGCTGCTCGACCGGGTCGGGGTGGGCGCGCAGGCCGACAAGTACCCGGCGCAGCTCTCCGGCGGCCAGCAGCAGCGCGTGGCCATCGCCCGCGCGCTGGCCATGGGCCCCAAGGTCATCCTGTTCGACGAGCCGACCTCGGCCCTCGACCCGGAGATGATCAACGAGGTCCTCGAGGTCATGCAGCAGCTGGCGCGGGAGGGCATGACGATGGTCGTCGTCACGCACGAGATGGGCTTCGCCCGCTCGGCCGCCAACCGCGTGGTGTTCATGGCCGACGGCCGGATCATCGAGCAGGCCTCCCCCGAGGAGTTCTTCAGCAACCCGCGCAGCGACCGCGCCAAGGACTTCCTGTCGAAGATCCTGCACCACTGAGTCCCGGCCCCGCGCCGAGCCGCCCCACGGGCGGGTCCGGCACACCCGCCGGACCGGCGCCACGACCGGCCGGAACCACGACCGTTCGCCTCCCCGGCACGTCGAAGGACACGCCGGACCGGCGCCGCCCCCGGTGGCCGGAACTCCGGCGGCCAGGATCACCGGCGGCCGAAACTCCGAGTCGCCGCACGCGACTTGCCGCACACTGACGATCGACTACCCACGACTTGAGGGATGTTCACGATGAAGCTCCGCAAGACCGCGGCCGTGGCCGTTGCCGTCCTCGCGCTGACCGCGACCGCCTGTGGCGGCAAGGAAGGCTCGGCCGGCGACAAGCCCGCCACCAAGCCGGGTGACGCCGCTGCTCCGCAGCTCCCCACGTACACCGTCGCGAGCGGTGTCGACCTCGATTCGCCGACGTTCAAGAAGGCCAAGGAGCGCGGCAAGCTGATCATCGGCTCCAAGGCCGACCAGCCGTACCTCGGCTTCGAGGACCAGGCGACGAAGAAGCGCTCCGGCTTCGACGTCGAGATCGCCAAGATGATCGCCGCCGAGCTCGGCTTCTCCGAGGACAAGATCGAGTGGAAGACGGTCGACTCCAAGCTCCGTGAGACGGCGATCTCCACGGGTCAGGTCGACTACTACGTCGGCACCTACACGATCAACGACAAGCGCAAGGAGCAGGTCGGCTTCGCGGGCCCGTACTACCTGGCCGGCGCCGACCTCCTGGTCCGCAAGGACGAGACCGGGATCACCGGCCCGGAGAGCGTCAAGGGCAAGAAGGTCTGCTCGATCACGGGCTCGACCCCGCTCCAGGAGATCAAGAAGCCGGAGTACGGCGCGCAGACCATCGAGCTGGGCAAGTACTCCGACTGCGTACAGCAGCTGCTCACCAAGCAGGTCGACGCCGTCACCACCGACGACGCCATCCTCAAGGGCTACGCCGCCGCCAACTCCGGCAAGCTCAAGGTCACGGGCAAGCCGTTCACCAAGGAGCCGTACGGCATCGGCATGAACAAGGACGACAAGGCCCTGCGCGGCAAGGTGTCCGACATCCTCGACAAGTTCGAGAAGGACGGCACCTACAAGAAGATCTACGAGGCCACCCTCGGCCTCTCGGGTTCGGCCTACACCGAGCCGCCGGCGCTCGAGCGCTACTGATCCGCCGCCGCGCGAGCGCCCCGCAGGCCCTTCCCCGCCTCGGGGCGCTCCGCCGCCGCCCCGCCCCACCCTGATCCTTCCCGGCTCTTCCCGGCCTCCCGGCCCGTGGACCAGCCAGGCCCGGCCGGCCGGCCCGTGCCGGCCGGTGCCCGCGGGCCCGCCGCCCGTAAGCCCGCCGCCGACCGCCGACGCGGAGTCCTCATGAATGTACTGCTCGACCATTTCCCGGAATTCCGCGACGGATTCATAGGAACCGTCGAGATCACCGCCATCAGCTCGGTCATCGCGCTGGTCCTCGGCATCGTCGTCGCCGGCTTCCGGGTCTCCCCCGTCCCCCCGCTGCGTTTCTTCGGCACGGCCTGGGTGACGCTGCTGCGCAACACCCCGCTGACGCTGCTCTTCCTGATCTTCTTCTTCGTCGTCCCGGAGATCCTCTTCCCGGGCATGAGCCCGTTCCTGCTCGGCTCGCTCGCGCTCGGCTTCTACACCTCGTCCTTCGTGTGCGAGGCCGTCCGCTCCGGCATCGGCACCGTGCCGCTCGGCCAGGCCGAGGCCGCCCGTTCGCTGGGCCTGACCTTCTCGCAGACGCTGCGGCTGATCGTGCTGCCGCAGGCCACCCGGACCGTGCTGCCCCCGCTGAGCTCGATCTTCATCGCGCTGACGAAGAACTCGGCCATCGCCGGTGCCTTCAGCGTCACCGAGCTCTTCGGCTGGCAGACGCTGATGAGCGAGCAGGGTTACGCGATCGCCCCGATCTTCCTCTGGGTCGCCGTCGCCTACCTCGTCGTCACCTTCGCCATCAGCGGACTGTTCCGTGTCCTCGAGCGCAACATGGAGGTCGCCCGATGAGCGCCAGCGTTCTCTTCGACGCGCCCGGCCCCAAGGCGCGGATCCGCAACCGGATCTACGCCGTCGTCGGCATCCTCGTCATCGCCGCCCTGCTCGCCGTCAGCGTGATGCGGCTGAGCGCCAAGGGGCACCTCGCCCCCGAGATGTGGGACATCTTCAACTACTCGGGCATCCGGCAGAACATCGCCGACGCCCTCGTCGCCACCCTGAAGGCGTTCGGTCTCGCGGCGATCGGCTCCCTCGTCCTCGGTGTGCTCCTCGCCGTCGCCCGGCTCTCCGACCACAAGCCGGTCCGCTGGGCGGCCACCGCCTTCGTCGAGGTCTTCCGCTCCCTGCCGCTGCTCATCACGATCTACGCGGTGTGGGTCGGCTTCCTCGCCGACTACTCGATGTGGGCGCTGGCGATCGGCCTGTCGATCTACAACGGCTGCGTCCAGGCCGAGGTGCTGCGGGCCGGTGTGAACGCGGTGCCGCGCGGCCAGCGCGAAGCGGCGTACGCGCTCGGCATGAGCAAGACCCAGGTCATGACGACCGTCCTGCTGCCGCAGGCGGTCCGGGCCATGCTGCCGACGATCATCAGCCAGCTCGTGGTCACCCTCAAGGACACCTCGCTCGGCTTCGTGATCCTCTACCCGGAGCTGCTCCAGACCGCGCGTCTGATCGCCTCCAACACGCTGGTCAACGGCCAGTACCCGTATGTGTCGACGATCGTCGTCACCGGCACCATCTACATCGCGCTGTGCCTCGCCCTGTCCGGCCTCGCCACCTGGATCGAGAAGCGCGGCCGCCGGGCCAAGACCGGCATCGCCGTGGCCCACGCCGGTGCCCCGGGCACCGAGGCGGAGCCCGCCGTGGACGCCCCCGGCGCCGGCGGCGCGCCGGCCGGCGGACCGTCCGACAGCGGTGGCATCGCGAAGATCTGACGGCATGTGACATCATCCGGGGGCAGTGGCTGGCGCCGCTGCCCCCTTTCACTTGACGCGCGCATCCCCAGTGGGTTGCATACGTTCTGTGATCAAGCTCCGGGCCCGCACCACCCTTCGCCGTGCTTCCCGCGCGGCCGTACGGTCTCGGGCCGTACGCCTCAGCACGCCCTCAGGAGCCGCCCCGTGGAGCCGGTGATCATCGTGGGCGCAGGGCCCGTCGGTCTCGCGCTCTCCCTCGCGCTCGCCGCCCAGGACGTGCCGAGCGTCGTCCTCGACGAGGGCCCCGGCACCGACGAACCCCGCCCCGCCCGTACCGTCGTGCTGCGCGCCGACATGGCCGCCCTGATCGAGCGGCTGGGCTGCGCCACCGTACGTGACGAGGGGATGCGCTGGATCGGCTGGCGCGCGATGCGGCGCGCCCGGCAGACCCGGCACGTGCCGCTCGACCTGGGCCTGGGCACCGTCCTGGCCGGCGAGGAGGGGCTGCCCGGGGACGCGGCGGGCCCGGCCGCACCCCTGCACATCCCCCAGCACGCCCTCACCCGCGGACTGCGCGACGCCGCCGCCCGCCACGACCTCGTCACGCTCGTCCCCGGCTCCCGGGTCGACATCATCGAGCAGGACGAGCACGGGGTCAGCGCCCACACCCGCGGCCCCGACGGCAGCTGGTGGCGCGGCACCCATCTGGTCGGCTGCGACGGCGCCCGCTCGATCGTGCGCAAGCTGCTCGGCGTCCGCTTCCCCGGGCGTACGGCGGTGGAACGGCACGCGGTCGCCGCGCTGCGCACCGAACTCCCCTGGGCCGGCGAGGCGTTGCTGCACCGTCGGCCGCCGTGGCGGGACGCGGGCGAGGAGATCGCCGCCCGGCCGCTGCCCGACGGGGTGTGGCGGATCGACTGGCTGCTGCCGTCGCGCGGCGAGCTGGTCACGCCCGACGCGCTCGTCGGTCGGATCCGCGACACCCTCGCCGGCTGGTGCGAGGGGACGACTCCCCCGTACGAGCTGATCGACACCGGCGTGTACACCGTGCACCACCGGCTGGCCCGGCGCTGGCGGGTGGACCGGGTCCTGCTCGCGGGCGACGCGGCGCATCTGCTGGGCGCGGTCGGCACCCAGGGGGTGGACGAGGGGATGCGGGACGTCGACAACCTGGCCTGGAAACTGGCCCTGGTCTGGCACCGCCCGGACACCTCGGAGACCCTCCTCGACAGCTACCAGAGCGAGCGGCGGGCGGCCGTCGCCAGTCTGCTGCGCGCGGCGGACCAGGCGCTGCCGATACTGCGCGGCGGCGGGGGGCTGCGCGGCTGTCTGCCGGGCGGCGGGCGCGGGCACGACGTCCTGCTCACCGACGGGCATCTGGGGCGCGGCCCGCTGGGCGCGCTGCCCGCCTACCCGCACTCGCCGCTGGCGCCCGAGCCGTCGGAGGGCCGGATCCCGGTGGGTACGCCGGACGGCGCGCCGGTCGACGACGTACGGGTCTCGGCGCCGGACGGTACGACGGTGCGGCTGCGCGACCGGCTCGGCCGGGGGCGGCTGATCGTCCTGCTGGTCGCGCCGGGCACCGGGGTGTGGGACCGGCGGCACTGGGTGAGCGCGGGGGTCATGCCGCAGCTGGCCGAGGCCGTGGAGGCGCTTCCGGCGCCGGCGGAACTGCTGGTCACGGACGGCTACCCGGGCGCTCCCGCGCACGCGGTGCTCCTGGTCCGGCCCGACGGGCATCTGGCGGCGGCCTTCTCCGGCGTCCTGCCGGAGGAGCTGCACGCGGCGGCCGACGCGGTACGGGGCGGCGTGCTGGACGCCGAGACCGCCGACGACGACGCGGCGGACGACGAGGATCACGAGAGCCACGCGGACGCCGAGGCCGAGGCCGACGACGAGGCGGGGCACAAAGGCCGGCGGACGAAGGCACGCCGGAAGGGCCGTGCAAAGGACCGCGAGGACGTAGTCGCGGACGCCACCTGACGGTCTGCGGGACGGGCGGGCGCGGGCGGTGCGGTCGGCGGCCCACCAGGCCGTGGAACCACCCAGGGGTCCCTCGGCGCCCGCTCCGGGCGCCGCACCTCGGCCGGGTGAAGCGAACGAATCCCCGCAGAAGGGCTCGTCCTAGAAGGGCTCGTCGAGTCCCTCGGTGTCCTCGCCCTCCTCTTCCAGGGCCTGGCGCACCACGCGCAGCGCCATGCCCTCCGGGTACCCCTTGCGCGCGAGCATGCCGGCGAGTCTGCGCAGCCGCCGGTCGCGTTCGAGACCGCGGGTGGCACGCAGCTTGCGGTCGACGAGTTCGCGGGCGCGGGCCTCCTCCTGGTCGGAGTCGAGCCGCTCGACCGCCTCCTGGATCACGGTCGGGTCGACGCCCTTGGTACGCAGCTCGCGGGCGAGCGCCCGGCGGGCGAGGCCCCGGCCGTGGTGGCGGGACTCGACCCAGGCACCGGCGAAGGCGGCGTCGTCGATGAGCCCCACGTCCTCGAAGCGGGACAGCACCTCCTCGGCGACCTCGTCGGGGATCTCCCGCTTGCGCAGGGCGTCGGCGAGCTGCTTGCGGGTACGCGGGGTCCCGGTGAGCAGGCGCAGGCAGATGGCCCGCGCCCGCTCAGCCGGATCCTGGGACGACAGCTCCTTCTCGGCCCTCGACGAGTCGGGGCTGTCGTCCGGCCATTCGGTGCGACCGGTCACCGGGTCAGCTCTTGGCCGCGGTGGCCTTGGTCGCCTTGGCGATCTTGGCGGAGGCCGGGGCCGCCTTGCCCGCCTCGTCCGCGCCGCTGCCGGCGGCGTCCGCGCCCGGCTCGGCCGAGGACTCCTCGGGCCGGACACCGACGCCCAGCTTCTCCTTGATCTTCTTCTCGATCTCGTCGGCGAGGTCGGGGTTGTCCTTGAGGAAGTTGCGGGCGTTCTCCTTGCCCTGGCCGAGCTGGTCGCCCTCGTACGTGTACCAGGCACCGGCCTTGCGGACGAAGCCGTGCTCCACGCCCATGTCGATCAGGCCGCCCTCGCGACTGATGCCCTGGCCGTAGAGGATGTCGAACTCGGCCTGCTTGAACGGCGGCGCGACCTTGTTCTTGACGACCTTGACGCGGGTGCGGTTGCCCACCGCTTCCGTGCCGTCCTTGAGCGTCTCGATGCGGCGGATGTCGAGGCGCACCGAGGCGTAGAACTTCAGCGCGCGGCCACCGGTCGTGGTCTCCGGCGAGCCGAACATCACGCCGATCTTCTCGCGGAGCTGGTTGATGAAGATCGCGGTGGTCTTGGACTGGTTGAGCGCGCTGGTGATCTTCCGCAGGGCCTGGCTCATCAGGCGGGCCTGGAGGCCGACGTGCGAGTCGCCCATCTCGCCCTCGATCTCCGCGCGCGGGACGAGCGCGGCGACGGAGTCGATGACGATCAGGTCGAGGGCGCCGGAGCGGACCAGCATGTCGACGATCTCGAGGGCCTGCTCGCCGTTGTCCGGCTGAGACAGGATGAGGTTGTCGATGTCGACGCCCAGCTTGCGGGCGTACTCCGGGTCGAGGGCGTGCTCGGCGTCCACGAAGGCGACCTGGCCGCCGGCCTTCTGCGCGTTGGCGACGGCGTGCAGGGTCAGGGTCGTCTTACCGGAGGACTCCGGGCCGTAGATCTCCACGACACGGCCACGCGGCAGGCCGCCGACGCCCAGGGCGACGTCGAGGGCGGTCGATCCGGTCGGAATGACCTCGATCGGCTCCTTCGAGCGCTCTCCCATGCGCATGACGGCGCCCTTGCCGAATTGCCGTTCAATCTGTGCGAGCGCGGCGTCGAGCGCCTTCTCGCGGTCGGTTCCTGCCATGGGTTCCACCCGGTTTGCTTGAGTCGATCGCTTCATGTGAAAGACGCTAACCCCTGCCACTGACAATGGGCCCCGACGTCCCTCCAGCCTGTGGATAACTCGGCGACAACCCCGTGATTCCAAGGCTCCGACACCCATAAGAATAGATGTTCGATTTTCGTGTCAAGCGCACCGCTCCGAAGCCCCGCGGCACCGCCGCCGCCTTGCGGCAGCCCACCGCGAGCCCGTGCCGCCGACGCCGGAACGAGCCCCCGAGCGGGTCCTAACGGCCGGGACGAGGCATCCGGACGACCACGGTTCCGCCGTCCAGATCCACCGTCGTCGTGTGCGGCGGCGCCCCGTCGTCCTCCTCGTCCGGCATGATCAGCGCCGACTGCCGCTCCTTGAGCTCGTTCTGCTTGCCCGGCGAGAAGCTCGCGTGCAGCTGCTCGAAGCCGGTCGCCGATATCTGGCCCTGCCGCGCGCTGTTCCGCCACGGCAGCAGCCCGGCCCGCCCGGCGCGCAGCAGCAGCTGGTCGACGAAGGCCAGCGAGGTCAGGGCGACGACCAGCCCCGGCAGGGTCACGAAGAAGACGAATCCCATACGGCCAGTGTGGAGGAACCCGCGTGACCGCACCCGCCCTTCGCCGGCACGCCCGCCCGCTCCTGGCCCCCGCCCTACTCCTGGTCCCCGCCCTCGCGGGCTGCCGCGTCCTTCTTCACGTGCAGCGCCTTCTGGACCCGGGCGAGGACCGCCACCCCGTAGCCGCGGTGGCCGTGGACGCGCGGGTCCTCGGTGACGTCGTACCGCTTCACGTAGGCCCCGAGGAACGCCTGGAGAGTGGCGACCGCCGGGATGGCGATCAGCGCGCCGACCGCGCCGAGCAGCGCGGTGCCGGCGATGACCGAGCCGAAGGCCACCGCCGGGTGGATGTCCACGGTCTTGGACGTCAGCTTCGGCTGGAGCACGTAGTTCTCGATCTGCTGGTACACCACGACGAAGACCAGCACCCACAGGGCGTACCAGGGGTCGACGGTGAAGGCGATCAGCATCGGCAGCGCGCCCGCCAGGTAGGTGCCGATGGTCGGGATGAACTGCGACACCAGGCCGACCCAGATGCCGAGCGCGGGCGCGTACGGCACGCCCAGGATCTCGAAGAGCACGAAGTGCGCGGCACCGGAGACCAGTGCCATCAGACCGCGCGAGTAGAGGTAGCCACCGGTCTTGTCGACGGCGATCTCCCAGGCCCGCAGTACCTCCTTCTGCCGGGCCGGCGGCAGCACCGAGCAGACCCCGCGGCGCAGCCGGGGCCCGTCGGCGGCGAAGTAGAACGCGAACAGGAAGATCGTCAGGAGCTTGAACAGGCCGCCGAGCAGGGTCGTGGAGACGTCCAGCACGCCCGACGCGCTGTTCTGCACGTACTTCTGCAGCCAGTCGGACCGCAGCAGGCTGTCCTGGACCTCCAGCCGGGAGAGATCGGTGTGGAAGTGCTGGTTGGTCCAGTTGATCAGCGAGTCGAGGTACTGGGGGAAGTTCTCGACCATGTCGACGATCTGGCCGGCCAGCATCGAGCCGAGCATGGCGACGAAGCCCGCGCCCGCGAGCAGGGCCCCGAAGAAGACGAGGAAGGTCGCGAGGCCCCGGCGCATCCCGCGGGCCGCCATCCGTCCGACGGCCGGCTCGATGGCCAGTGCCAGGAAGAAGGCGAGCAGGATGTTGACCAGCAGGCCGAACAGCTGGTGGAAGGCCCAGCTGCCGATCTGGAAGCAGGCGTAGAGCGCGAGGGCGAGCACCAGGGCGCGGGGCAGCCAGCGGGGCATGCGCCCGCCGGCCGGCGCCGCGCGCCGGTCCGTACCGCCGTCGCCGCCCGCTCCCTCGGCCGGAGCCGGTACGGTCCCGGCCGGGTCCCCGGTCACGCCGGATTCCGCCGGGGTGGGGGCCGGGACGGTCGCCACGGCGGTGGTCCGGGCGGTGGTCAGCGCCGCCGGTGCGGCGGGCGCCGTACCGGCTCCTCCGCCGTCGCGGGCACGGTCGGCGCGGCCGTCCGCCCCGTCCATGTCACGGGTCTCGTCAGGGGTCTCGTCGTTCGCGTCAATCGGGGCCACCCCGCCAGTCTCGCGCACCGCGCGGACATTCCCTGCTGGACCTCCTCACATCACCGCTTCTCGGCGGGTACGCCGACGACGGCGCAGACCGCCCGCCAGACGTCCTTGGCCTCCCAGCCCGCGTCCAGTGCCTGGTGCACCGTGCGTCCGCCGAGCTCCGACATCACATGGTCCCGGGCGAAGGTCTCGGCAGAGGACGGACCGAAGTGGTCGGTCATGCGTTCCCAGAAAATCGTCAACCGCATGCCCTCAGTATCCCGCCCTCACGAGTGCAGCCCGGGCCGAAGCCCTTGTCGGACGCGGTTTCCCCCCTACGGTTCGGAGCATGGCTGGAAATCCTCCGGAAACCACCGCTCCGTCCGCTTCACCGCTCGCGCGGGCCGAGCACTTCGTCTGGCTGACCGCCCGCGTGCTGGAACAGCGCCGGTTCGCCTACCACTTCCTGCGCGGCGGCGCCGACCCCGTCGAGGCCGCCCTCACCGCGTATCTCGACGAGGACGGCGGCTACGGGCACGCCCTCGAACCCGACCTGCGCGGGCCGGTCAGCCAGCCCCTGCACACGGCACACGCGCTGCGGGTCCTCGACTCCATCGGCCGCTGCGGCGGGCTGCGGGTCGAGCGGATCTGCCGTTATCTGACCGAGGTGTCCACCCACGACGGGGCGCTGCCCGCCGTCCATCCCTCCCAGCGCGGCTATCCGCTGGCCCCGTTCGTGCCCGTCGTCGACGACCCGCCCAGCGAGCTGCTCGCCACCGGCCCGGTGGTCGGGCTGCTGCACCGCAACCAGGTCTGGCACGCCTGGCTGTTCCGGGCCACCGAGTTCTGCTGGGCCGCCGTGGACGCGCTGGAGAAGTCGCATCCGTACGAGATCCACGCGGCGGTCGCCTTCCTTGACGGGGTCCCGGACCGGGCCCGCGCGCAGGCGGCCGGAGACCGGCTCGGACGGATGGTGCGCGAGCAGCGGCTCGCGGTGCTCGACCCGGACCGGCCGGAGGACTACCCGGTCGCCGACGGGTACGCGCCGGGCGAGTTCCACTACCCGCACGACTACGCGCGCGTACCGGACTCGCTGGCCCGCCGCTGGTTCACCGACGAGGAGATGGAACGCTCGCTCGACCATCTCGCGGCGGCGCAGCAGGAGGACGGGGGCTGGCCGGTCACCTGGCGGCTGTGGGCGCCGGGCTCGGCCCTGGAGTGGCGGCCGATCCTCACCGTGGAGGCGCTGCGGACGCTGCGCGCGCACGGCCGGCCGATCGACTGAGCTCCGGGCCCCGCGCGCCGTACGGGCCGGGTTCCTCCGGCGGTCAGCCGCCGAGGGCCCGGACCCCCGCCGTGACCAGGACGGCCGCGCCGACCACCACCAGGAACGGGGCCCGCAGGACGAGCGCGAGCGCGGCGGCCCCGAGTCCGGCGGCACGGGCGTCGAGGACGAGGGCGCCCTGGGCGCTGAAGGTCTGCTGCGCGGTGAGGGCGGCGAGCAGGGCGACCGGGACGAGCGAGGAGAGGCGCCGGACGAGCGGGCGTTCCAGGGTGCCGGCCGGGACGAGCAGGCCGAGCAGCTTGACCAGGTAGCAGCCGGCAGCGGTCAGCGCGATGGCGAGCCAGACGTTCATCGGATCCTCCCCTCGCCCCGGCGCGTCCCGCGCAGCCAGAGCACGAGCGGCGCGGCGAGCGCGGCGACGAGCACGGGCACCCCGGCCGGCAGGACCGGCAGCAGGCCGAGCCCGAGGAGGACGGCGAAGGCGGCGGTGGCCCGCTCGGTGGCGGTCCTCAGCATCGGCGCGAGCAGCGCGAGGAAGACGGCGGGTCCGGCCGCGTCCAGGCCCCACGCGCCGGTGTCGCCGATGGCCTCGGCGCCGAGCGCGCCGAGCAGCGTGGTGAGGTTCCACAGCACGTACAGCGTCACGCCGGTGACGGTGAAGCCGAGCCGGGCGGTCCGGCGGGTGGGCTGGGCGAGGGCGACGGCCGTGGTCTCGTCGATCACCCACTGCGCCGCGAACGGGCGGACGAGCCGGCGCAGCGCCAGCAGCTGCGAGAGCCGCAGCCCGTAGAAGGCGTTGCGGGTGCCGAGGAAGAACGCCCCGGCGGCCGCGGTGAACGGGTTGCCGCCCGCCGCGAGCGCGCCCACCAGCGCGAACTGCGACGCGCCGGTGAAGACCAGCAGGCTCAGGGCGCAGCTCTGGAGGAGGCTGAGGCCGGCGCCCGCCGAGGTGACGCCGAAGGCGAAGCCGGAGAGTCCGACGGCGATGCCGACGCCGAGGGCGTCGCGCACGACGGCGCCGTCGCTCTTGGGGCTCTCGCGCACGGGGGCGGAGGCGGGGAGGGAGTCGGTCGCCGGGGCGGGCCCGGTGCCGGGTATCTCCGGGGGTGCTGTCTGTTCTGCCACGTCGGTGACGGTACGGACGGGGCCGGACGGCGTCTTGTACGTTCTTGCGCCCCTGCGCCCGCCGCTGTGCCTGGGCCCGCGCCCGCGCCCCGTACGCCGCGCCGCGCGCCGGTCAGCGGCTCTTCCCCCGCTGGTACGCGCCGGGCGGCACGCCCACGCTCCGGGTGAAGTGCCGGTTGAGGTGCGGCTGGTCGGTGAAACCGACCGCGACGGCGGCCTCGGCCGGCGGCAGCCCCGCGTCGAGGAGCCGCCGGGCCCGCCGGACCCGGGCGTCGGTCAGCCAGGTGTGCGGCGGCATCCCGTACGCCGTCCGGAAGGCCCGCAGCAGCGCGAAGGGACTGGTGCCGAGCTCGGCGGCGAGCCGTTCCAGGGTGGGCGGGTCGGCCATCCGCTCCTCCAGGACGGCACGCGCGCGTGCGGCGTCCCGTGCCCCCGCCGCGCGCGGGGCCGCCGACGCGACCCGGCCGCCGTGGCTGCGCAGCAGCCGGGCGGTGACCAGGCGCAACAGGCTGTCGGCGGCCAGCGCGTTGCCTTCCTCGGCGGCCCGGTGCACGGCGACGACGAGCCGCGCGGCGTACGGGTCGTCGACGACGGGCTGGGTGAATCCGACGTCGCCGCGCAGGGCGAGGGTGTCGTCCGCGATGGAGCGGATCAGCTCGGGGTCGGGGTAGATCGTGCGGTAGGTCCAGCCCTCGGGGACGCCCGCGTGCCCGGTGTGCGGGGTGTCGGGATTGACCAGGGCGATCTGGCCGGGTCCGGCGTGGACGAGGTCGCTGCCGTAGTGGAAGGCCTCGACGCCCTCGGTGATGGCGGCGAAGACGAAGCTCTCGTGGGTGTGCCGGGAGAAGGACTTGTGCAGGTAGCGGGCGTGCAGCAGGTCGACGCCGGGCAGCGCGGCGGGCTGCCAGTAGCGGGCCCGCTCGCCGGTGGTCCGGTTCCGCCCGACGGCCGGACCCTCCTCGGCGGGCGCGCCGCTGCGGTCGCCCTCGGCGACGGCGTGCCCGCGCGGCACACCCCCCGTACGACGGCCCCCGAGTACCGTGCCCGAGCCGGCTCCGGACGCGTCCGCACCGGCCGATTCCACCCCGCTGAGGCCCGGGTCGCCCGGACCCGGGTCGCCTTGGCGGCCCCGGCCTTCCGGTATCCGGCCTCCCCGCCCCCGGCCGTCCGCTTCCCTGCTCGCCATGCCCCCATTGTCGCCCGGCGCCCGCCTCCGCGACCCGCCGCCGGCCCGGTTTCCCCAGGTCCGGGCGGTTGTCAGTGGCGGGGTGCACGATGGGGGGCATGGTCGGTTCCGCGCTCGACGCCTTCTCCCCCGCGACCCGCGGCTGGTTCAGCGGGGCCTTCTCCGCGCCCACCGCCGCGCAGGAGGGCGCCTGGCGGGCCATCGGCGCGGGCTCGGACGTGCTCGTCGTGGCGCCGACGGGTTCCGGCAAGACGCTGGCCGCGTTCCTCGCCTCGCTCGACCGGCTGGCGGCCGTTCCCCCGCCCGCCGACGCGAAGAAGCGCTGCCGGGTGCTGTACGTGTCGCCGCTGAAGGCGCTCGCCGTCGACGTCGAGCGCAATCTCCGCTCGCCGCTGACCGGCATCCGCCAGGAGTCGGTCCGGCTCGGGCTGCCGGAACCGGACATCAAGGTCGGCATCCGCTCCGGCGACACCCCGCCCGCCGAGCGGCGGACGCTCGCGACCCGGCCGCCGGACATCCTGATCACCACCCCGGAGTCGCTGTTCCTGATGCTGACCTCGGCCACGCGCGACGCGCTCGCGGGCGTGGAGACGGTCATCCTCGACGAGGTGCACGCGGTCGCCGGGACCAAGCGCGGCGCGCATCTGGCGCTGTCCCTGGAGCGGCTTGACGAGCTGCTGCCCCGCCCCGCCCGCCGGATCGGCCTGTCGGCGACGGTGCGGCCGGTGGAGGAGGTGGCGCGCTACCTCTCGCCGATGCGCAAGGTGGAGATCGTCCAGCCGCCGTCGGGCAAGGAGTTCGACCTGTCGGTGGTCGTGCCGGTGCAGGACATGGGCGAGCTGGGCGGCTCCCCGGCATCCGACGCCTCCGGCGGAAGCGGGGGCGGGCCGGACGGCGGCGACCGGCCGTCGATCTGGCCGCACGTGGAGGAGCGGATCGCCGATCTGGTGCAGGCGCACCGCTCGACGATCGTCTTCGCCAACTCCCGCCGGCTCGCCGAGCGCCTGTGCAACCGCCTCAACGAGATCGGGTACGAGCGGGCGACCGGTGAGGCCCTGCCCGAGGGCAAACCGCCCGCCGAGATCATGGCCCAGTCCGGCGCGGCGCGCGGCGCGCCGGCGCTGCTCGCCCGGGCGCACCACGGCTCGGTCTCCAAGGAACAGCGCGCCCAGGTCGAGGAGGACCTGAAGGCCGGCCGGCTGCCGGCCGTGGTGGCGACGTCCAGCCTGGAGCTGGGCATCGACATGGGCGCGGTGGATCTGGTCGTCCAGGTCGAGGCGCCGCCGTCGGTGGCCTCCGGCCTCCAGCGGGTGGGCCGCGCGGGGCACCAGGTCGGCGCGGTGTCCACCGGCGTGGTCTTCCCCAAGTACCGGGGCGATCTGGTGCAGTCGGCGGTCGTCACCGAGCGGATGCGCACGGGCTCCATCGAGTCGCTGCGCGTCCCGGCGAACCCGCTGGACGTGCTGGCCCAGCAGCTGGTGGCGATGGTCGCGCTCGACACCCGGCAGGTGGACGACCTGCTGGCGACGGTACGGCGGGCGGCGCCGTTCGCGGCGCTGCCCGAGTCGGCGTTCACGGCGGTCCTGGACATGCTGGCGGGCCGCTATCCCTCGGACGCGTTCGCCGAGCTGCGTCCGCGCGTGGTGTGGGACCGGGTGGCGGGGACGGTGACGGGCCGGCCCGGCGCGCAGCGGCTCGCGGTCACCTCCGGCGGCACGATCCCCGACCGGGGCCTGTTCGGCGTGTTCCTGGCCGGCTCGGACCCGAAGAAGGGCGGAGGCCGGGTCGGCGAGCTGGACGAGGAGATGGTGTACGAGTCGCGGGTCGGCGACGTGTTCACCCTCGGCACCACCTCCTGGCGGATCGAGGACATCACCCGCGACCGTGTCCTGGTCACGCCCGCGCCGGGCGTGCCGGGCCGGCTGCCGTTCTGGAAGGGCGACCAGCTGGGCCGCCCGCTCGAACTGGGCCGCGCGGTGGGCGCGTTCCTCCGCGAGGTCGGGGCGCTCGCGCCGGAGGACGCCCGGCTGCGGCTGCTGGCGGCCGGGCTCGACGCCTGGGCGGCGGACAACGTCATCGCGTACCTCGCCGAACAGCGCGAGGCCTGCGGCCATGTGCCGGACGACCGGACGATCCTGGTGGAGCGGTTCCGCGACGAGCTGGGCGACTGGCGGGTCGTCGTCCACTCGCCCTTCGGGGCGCAGGTGCACGCACCGTGGGCGCTGGCCCTGGGCGCCCGGCTGGCCGAGCGGTACGGGCTGGACGCCCAGGTCATGCACGCCGACGACGGGATCGTGCTGCGGCTGCCGGACGCCGACCTGATGGGGCTCGATCTGCTCGACGGCGCCTCCGGCGACGGGGTGGATCCGGGCCGTTTCGCCGACACCGCGTACGACAGCGAACAGGCCCCGGTCGGGGCGGCCGACACCGTCTTCGACCGGGGCGAGATCGAGCGGATCGTCACCGACCAGGTCGGCGGCTCGGCCCTGTTCGCGTCCCGGTTCCGGGAGTGCGCGGCCCGTGCCCTGTTGCTGCCCCGGCGCAGCCCCGGCCGGCGGACGCCGCTGTGGCAGCAGCGCCAGCGGGCGGCCCAACTGCTCCAGGTGGCGAGCGAGTTCGGCTCCTTCCCGATCGTCCTGGAGGCGGTCCGCGAATGCCTTCAGGACGTCTTCGACGTCCCCGGCCTGCGCGAGCTGATGGGCGACATCGAGTCCCGCCGGGTCCGTCTGGTGGAGGTCACCACCCCCGAGCCGTCGCCGTTCGCCCGCTCGCTGCTGTTCGGGTACGTGGCGCAGTTCCTGTACGAGGGCGACTCGCCGCTCGCCGAGCGGCGGGCCGCCGCGCTCTCGCTGGACTCCCGGCTGCTCGCCGAACTCCTCGGCCAGGCCGAGCTGCGCGAGCTGCTGGACCCGGACGTCCTGACCGAACTGGAGCGGGAGCTCCAGTGGCTGACGGAGGACCGGCGGATCAAGGACGTCGAGGGCGTCGCGGATCTGCTGCGGGTCCTCGGGCCGCTGACCGACGCGGAGCTGGCCGAGCGCGGCGCCGGACCGGACTGGGCGGCCGAGCTGGGCCGGGCCCGGCGGGCCATCCGGGTGCGGATCGCGGGCGCCGAGCACTGGGCGGCGATCGAGGACGCGGGCCGGCTGCGGGACGCGCTGGGCACGGCGCTGCCGGTGGGCGTGCCGGAGGCGTTCACGGAGCCGGTGAAGGACCCGCTGTCCGATCTGCTCGCCCGGTACGCCCGTACCCACGGCCCGTTCACCTCCTCACAGGCCGCCGCCCGGTTCGGGCTCGGCCCCGCGGTCACCGACGGCGCGCTGCACCGGCTGGCCGCCGGCGGCCGGGTCGTGGCCGGCGAGTTCCGTCCGCAGGGTGCCCAGTCCCCGTCCGAGGAGGCGCTGCGCACGGCCGTCTCGGAGCTGGGCACCGGTCAGGAGTGGTGCGACGCCACCGTGTTGCGGCGGCTGCGCCGCCGGTCCCTCGCCGCGCTGCGCCAGGAGCTGGAACCGGTGCCGCCGGCCGCCCTCGCGACCTTCCTGCCGCAGTGGCAGCACCTGGGGAGCAACAGCCTGCGCGGGATCGACGGGCTGGCCCGCGCGATCGAGCAGCTCCAGGGCGCGCCGGTGCCCGCCTCCGCCCTGGAGAAGCTGATCCTGCCGTCCCGGGTGCGGGACTACACCCCGGCGCTGCTCGACGAACTGACCACCACCGGCGAGGTGGTGTGGGCGGGCGCGGGCGCGCTGCCCGGCAAGGACGGCTGGGTCTCGCTCTATCTGGCCGACGCGGCGCCGCTGCTCCTGCCGCCGCCCCACCCGCTGGAGCTCACCGGACTGCACGAGTCGGTGCTCACCGCCCTGTCCGGCGGATACGGGCTGTTCTTCCGTCAGATCGCCGACCAGATCCGGGCCACCACCCATCCGGACGCGACGGACCCGCAGCTCGCGGACGCGCTGTGGGACCTGGCCTGGTCGGGCCGGCTGACCAACGACACGCTCGCCCCGCTGCGTGCGCTCCTCGGCTCGGGCCGCACGGCCGGAGCCACCGCCCACCGGGCCCGGCGCACGGTGCCGCGCGGCCGGTACGGGACGCTGAGCGCCGCCGCCCGCCCGGTCTCCCGCACCGGGCCGCCGACGGTCAGCGGCCGCTGGTCGCTGCTGCCGCCGGCCGATCCGGAACCGACCCACCGGGCGCACGCCCTGGCCCGCACGCTGCTCGACCGGCACGGCGTGGTGACCCGGGGCGCGGTGGCCGCCGAGGGCGTCGAGGGCGGTTTCGCGGCGACGTACCGGATCCTGTCGGCGTTCGAGGACAGCGGGCAGGCCCGCCGCGGCTATGTGGTGGAGGGCCTGGGCGCGGCCCAGTTCGCCATGGACGGCGCGGTGGACCGGCTGCGCGCGGCGGCGACCGCCCGTGACCGGGGCGCCGAGGAGGGCGCGGGCCCGCGGGCCGTGGTCCTGGCGGCGGCCGATCCGGCGAACGCGTACGGGGCGGCCCTGTCCTGGCCCGAGCCGCCGACCGGCGCCGGCCACAAACCGGGACGGAAGGCGGGCTCGCTGGTGGTCCTCGTCGACGGCGAGCTGACGCTCTACATGGAGCGCGGCGGCAAGACCCTGCTGTCCTGGGCGGACGATCCGGACGCGCCGGCCCTGCGCGCGGCGGCCGAGGCGCTGGCGGCCGCGGCCTCGGCGGGCTCGCTCGGCACGGTGACGGTGCAGCGGATCAACGGGGCCTCCTCGCTCACCTCGCCGCTGGCCCGCCCTCTGGAGGCAGCCGGCTTCCATGCCGTCCCGCAGGGCCTGCGGTTGCGGGCGTGACGACCCCATGCCCGAAGGAGACACCGTCTGGTACGCGGCCCACCGGCTCGACGCGGCGCTCGCCGGCCGGGTCCTCACCCGGGCGGACCTGCGGGTGCCGCGCTTCGCGACCGCCGATCTCACCGGCCGGCGGGTGCTCGGCGTCACCCCGCGCGGCAAGCATCTGCTGGCGCGCGTCGAGGGCGGGCTGACGCTCCACTCGCATCTGCGGATGGACGGAGCCTGGCGGGTGTACGCGACCGGGGAGCGCCCGCGCGGCGGCCCGGCGCACCAGATCCGGGCGGTGCTCGGAAACGCGGAGTTCACGGCGTACGGCTACCGGCTGCCGGTCCTGGAGCTGCTCCGTACGGCCGACGAATCGCAGGTGGTCGGCCATCTCGGGCCGGATCTGCTCGGCCCGGACTGGGATCCGGCGGAGGCGGTGCGCCGGCTGGCCGCCGATCCGGCGCGCCCGCTCGGCGAGGCCCTGCTCGACCAGCGGAACCTGGCCGGGATCGGCAATGTCTACAAGTCGGAGCTGGCGTTCCTGGCCGCCGTCACGCCCTGGCTCCCGGTGGGCGACCTCGGCCCCGGGGTGCCGGAGCGTCTGGTGGCCACCGCGCACCGGCTCCTGGAGGCCAACAAGGACCGCCCGGACCGCCGGACGACCACGACCCGCCGGACGGGGGAACGGCTGCACGTGTACGGCCGGGAGGGCCGGCCCTGCCCGCGCTGCGGCACCCCGGTGCGCAAGGCGGAGTCGGCGGACCGGGTGACGTACTGGTGCCCGGCCTGCCAGCGGGGCGGGCAGGGGGCGCGGACCGAACGGTGACGCGCCCCGCGGTCCATCCGAGGCCGAGCCCACCCGCGTGCCCGCGTCGGCCGGCGGGCGAGCCGGGGTTACCCTCGCCGCGTGGCGAACCCGTTTACGGAGCAGGGCGTCGAGCCGGCGCACGAGCTGATCGCCGATGCCCTGGGCCCTGCGGTCGAGGGCTGGGACGCGCTGATGCGTGAGCTGACGGAGGCCGGGGTCCAGGTGTCCTGGCGCTGGTACCGCGACGGCGGCTGGCTCGCCAAAGCGGCGAACCGGTCGCGCACGGTCGCCTGGATCGCCGTCGAGGACGACGCCACGCGGTGCGGCTTCCACTTCGCCGAGCGGCTCCGCGACGCCCTCCTCGACCGCCCGGACCTCCCACCGGCGCCGGCACGGCGGATCCGGGACGAACCCCTCCATGGCACGCTCTTCACGGTGTCGTTCACCATCGCGAGCCCGGCGGACGTCGCACGTCTGCGCCCGGTCCTGAAGGCCCGCATCGCCCTCCGCTGACCGGCGCTCCACGCCTCACCAGAGGCCGCGCTCGGATGTCCCGGGCTTCTCGGCGGCCTGCGCGGGCGCCTCCACGGCGTCGGCGCCCTCAGGCGGACCGGCCGCGGCGACACCGGCCGCCCGCGCCGCCGCGGCGTTGCGCCGTCCGGAGGAGGCGGCCACGTGTACGGGCAGCAGGCTCAGCCCCCAGCCACCCGCGGCCACCACCCCCTCGACCGGCCCGGTCTCCCCCGGCACCAGCAGCAGGCGCAGCGCCGCCCACCACCAGAGCCCTCCGGCCACCAGTCCGGCCGCGATCAGCATGAGCGTCACCAGCGGAACCCGTCGCCGTACCATGGCCGCCTCCTCCGCTCGACGCTAGCCCCGCGGGATCACCGGGCGGGAGGGCGCACAGGAGGCAGGCCCGGCGCACGCACCGCGTATCACCGGCCCCGCCGTCCCCGGCACCGCCCTCACCGCCGGCTCCGGCTCCGGCCCGTACGCCGGCACGGTCAGGCGCTCTCCGCCTGGTACATCCAGGAGTGCTTCTCGAGGTCCGCCGTGAGCGCGATCAGGATGTCCTGGCTCACCGGGTCCGGGTCGCCGGTCGCGTCGATCCGCTCCCGCATCCGCGCGACCACCACGCCCAGCGCCTCCACCATGGTCCGGACCGCGTCCACGTCCTTGATCCAGCCCTCGGCCACGGTCGGGATCGCACTCCCGGACGCCACCGTCGCCGCCCGCCCGTCCGGGTTCCACCCGATCGCCGTGGCGCGCTCGGCCACGATGTCCGAGTGCGTACGGGCGGTCGCGACCACCTCGTCGAGCTGGAGGTGCACGGAGCTGAAGCGGGGGCCGACCACGTTCCAGTGGATCTGCTTGGCCACCAGCGACAGATCGACCAGGTCGACGAGCGCGCCCTGCAGCGCGCCGCCGACCGTCTTGAGGGCGGTCTCGGACAGCGGGCTCTTCACGACGGACATTCCGGTTCTCCATTCGGTCGCGCGAGTGGCGCATCGCATGGCGCATACGGCACATGACCCGCGCCGTATACCGCATGTCCCCTCACCATGGCACGCCTCACCCGAATCCGGCATCTCAAACCAAACCCGCCGATCAGTGCACGAAGTGCCGAACCGGCAAAGGCAGAAGCCCCGGCCGGCACCCTCGTGAGGGCACCGTCCGGGGCTTCGGACCGTTCCGGTGGTGTCAGGCGGCGACGACGTCGACGGCCTTCGCGGGCGCCTTGATGGTCACCCGCTCGGTGGGCACACCGCCCACCGACGTCACCGACACCGAATTGAGCATGGGTCGCACCGGCGCCGGCACCGGTTCGCTCGCGGCGGCCGACGCGGCCAGTTCGGCCAGCGACAGCTCGTCGCTCACTTCGCGCATGAGCTCGGACATCCGTACGTCCAGCGCGTCGCAGATCGCGGAGAGCAGCTCGGAGGAAGCCTCCTTCTGCCCCCGCTCCACCTCGGAGAGATAGCCGAGTGAGACTCGGGCGGACGAGGAGACTTCGCGCAGAGTACGGCCCTGGCGCTGGCGCTGCCGACGCAGCACGTCACCCAGCAGGCGACGGAGCAGAATCATCGGTGGCTCCCTCCTCGGACCGCGTAGCCGCATCCTTCACGCCCCACCGTACCGCCTCGCGACGCGGCCGTGCGGGGAGCGATGTCGTGTTCACTCATGGCTGCAAACATCAATCTCCCCCGTTCTGTTCCGTATCCTGTGCCCGCGCATTTCCCGGCTGTTCGCCGTCGAGGCGGGCCCGCAGGAGGGCGAGCACGCTCCGTACACTCTCTGTACGGATGTCCGCTCGTCCGCCGTTCAACCGCAGTGCGGCCACGTTCCCCGATCCCGTACCGGACTCCCCCGGCCCGGCGACGGCCACGTACACCGTCCCCACCGGCTGCCCGTCCTGCGGGTCGGGTCCCGCCACCCCCGTCGTCGCGATGCCCCAGTCGGCTCCGAGCAGGGCCCGTACACCGGCCGCCATCTGCAGCGCGACCTCCGCATCGACCGCGCCCCGCTCCGCGAGCAGGGCCCCGTCGACCCCGAGCAGCCGCTCCTTGAGCGGAGTGGCGTAGGCGGTGACCGAGCCGAGGAAGCTCCGGGACGCGCCCGGCACCCCGGTCAGCTCGGCCGCCACCAGGCCGCCCGTGAGGGACTCCGCTACGGCGAGCGTGTGATCACGCTCCGCGAGCAGTTCCAGCACCCGGGCGGCTTCGTTCATCGTGCGTCGGCCCTCTCCGCCGCCGCGGCCCGCTCCGCGGCGAGACCGCTGCGGCGCAGGACGACGGCCTGTCGCACATAGTCCAGACCGGTGACGACGGTCAGCACGACGGCCACCGCCATCACCCAGAAGCGCAGAGTGGCGAGCGGACCGGTGAGCATGAGCACGTACATGCCGACCGCCGTGCCCTGCGCGAGGGTCTTCATCTTGCCGCCGCGGCTGGCCGGAATCACCCCGTGCCGGATCACCCAGAACCGCATCAGCGTGATGCCGAGCTCACGTGCCAGGATCACCGCCGTCACCCACCAGGGCAGATCGCCGAGCAAGGACAGCGAGATCAGTCCGGCCGCCATGATCGCCTTGTCCGCGATCGGGTCGGCGATCTTCCCGAAGTCCGTGACCAGGTTGTACGTCCGCGCCAGATGTCCGTCGAAGACGTCGGTGATCATGGCGACGGCGAACGCCGCCCACGCCCAGGCGCGCCACGCCGGGTCGTGTCCGCCGTCCTGGAACAGGAGCAGTACGAACCCGGGCACCAGCACGAGCCTGACCATGGTCAGGATGTTGGCGATGTTCCACAGGCTGGCCTGATTGACGGCCGCAGCGCCCAGCTTGCCTCGGGGCGCGGGCCTTCCGGTCCCGCCCGTAGCGGATGCCGGGACTCCGGTCATCTGCCCGCCTCCTCGTCCAGACACGCAACCACCAGGTCGACTCCCTCGGTCCCGACGACCTTCGCCGTGACCATCCGGCCCGGAGCGAGGTCCAGGCCCTCGGCCGAGTCCGCCGTGAGGACCACCTGGCCGTCGGTCTCGGGCGCCTGGTGCGCGGCGCGGCCGATCCAGCCGCCCTCGCCGTCGTTCTCGTCCTCGTCGAAGGACTCGACCAGTACTTCCAGGGTCTCGCCCATCCGCTCTTCCGCACGCTGGGCGGTCAGCTCCTCGGCGAGCCGCGACAGGTGCGCCAGACGCTCGTCGACCACGTCCTGGGGCAGCTTGTGCTCGTACGTGGCGGCTTCGGTGCCGTCCTCGTCGGAGTAGCCGAAGACGCCGATGGCGTCGAGGCGGGCGTGCGTGACGAAGCGCTCCAGCTCGGCGAAGTCCGCCTCGGTCTCGCCGGGGAAGCCGACGATGAAGTTGGAGCGGGCGCCGGCCGTCGGGGCCTTGTCCCGGATGGTCCGCAGCAGCTCCAGGAAGCGGTCGGTGTCGCCGAAGCGGCGCATCCGGCGCAGCACGTCCGGGGCGCTGTGCTGGAAGGACAGGTCGAAGTACGGGACCACCTTGTCGGTGGAGGTGAGCACGTCGATCAGGCCGGGGCGCATCTCGGCGGGCTGCAGGTAGCTGACCCGGACCCGCTCGATGCCGTCGACGCCGGCCAGCTCGGGCAGCAGGCTCTCCAGGAGGCGGATGTCGCCGAGGTCCTTGCCGTACGAGGTGTTGTTCTCGGAGACCAGCATGATCTCCTTCACGCCCTGCTCGGCGAGCCAGCGCGTCTCGTTCAGCACGTCGGAGGGACGGCGCGAGACGAAGGAGCCGCGGAAGGACGGGATGGCGCAGAAGGAGCAGCGCCGGTCGCAGCCGGAGGCCAGCTTCACCGAGGCGACGGGGCTGGTGTCCAGGCGGCGGCGCAGCGGCGCGCGCGGGCCGGAGGCGGGCGCGAGGCCCTCGGGCAGGTCGGCGGGAGCGCTCTCGGCGGCGGAGGCGAGGTCGGCCTCACCCGCCGTGCCGTGGCCGGGCAGGGCCACGCCCTCGGCGGCCTTCTGGCGCTCGACGGGGGACAGCGGGAGCAGCGAGCGCCGGTCGCGCGGGGTGTGCGCCTCGACGCTGCCGCCGCTGAGGATGACCTGGAGGCGGTTGGAGATGTCGGCGTAGTCGTCGAAGCCGAGCACACCGTCGGCCTCGGGCAGCGCGTCGGCGAGTTCCTTGCCGTAGCGCTCGGCCATGCAGCCGACGGCGACGACGGCCTGGGTGCGGCCGTGGTCCTTCAGGTCATTGGCTTCGAGAAGGGCGTCGACGGAGTCCTTCTTGGCGGCTTCGACGAAGCCGCAGGTGTTGACGACGGCGACGTCCGCTTCCTCGGCGTTCTCGACGAGCTCCCAGCCGTCCGCTGCCAAGCGGCCTGCGAGCTCCTCCGAGTCCACCTCGTTACGGGCGCATCCGAGAGTGACAAGGGCGACGGTACGGCGTTCGGGCATGGGCTCAAGACTACTTCGTCCCGGCCGCGCTCTCGTCGCGCAGGGTTCACCCTGGCGACGTGGGGCGTGACCGGGACGCCGGGAAGGGCCCGATCAGCCCGCCTGGGGGTCGCCCTTCGTGTACGAGAGGCGCTCGACCTGGCCGGACTCGAAGCTGTCCTCGACCTTCTTGCCGTTCACGTACAGCTCGATCGGGCCGGCGTTGCCGAGGATGAGATCGACGCGCTCGTCGTCCTGGAAGGTCTTGGACTGGCCGGCCAGGAGCAGGCCGTCGAAGAGCACCTTGCCGTCGTGGGCCTTGGCGGAGATCCAGCTCTTGTCGTCGGTCGCGGTCAGCTTGACGGTGACCTTGTCCTGCGGGACCGCGGCGATGGCGCTGTCCGAGGGGACGGGCTTGGGGTCGGCCGGCTTGGCCGGCTTCGGCTTGGCGGGGGCGGTGGCGCTGGTCGCGGGGGCGGGGCCCTCGGCGGCCGAACCGCCGGACGGGGCGTCCGTGCCGTTGAACATGGTGAAGCCGACGAATCCGACGACGGCCACGATCGCGGCGACCATGGCGGCGGTCCAGTTGGGGCGCCGGGGCTCGGCGCGGATACGTTCCGCCTCGAACAGCGGCGCGGCCGGGGTCGGCGCGGGACGGCCGCCGTGCTCGGCGTCGTACCGTTCGATCAGCGGCGCCGGATCCAGCCCCACGGCGCGCGCGAGCGTACGGATGTGCCCGCGCGCGTAGACGTCGCCGCCGCAGCGCGAGAAGTCGTCCTCCTCGATCGCCTGCACGATCGGGACCCGTACCCGGGTGGAGGTGCTGATCTCCTCGGCGGTGAGACCGGCCGCGATACGGGCCTGCTGGAGGGCACGACCGATGGATTCAGGGTCGTCTGCCGGGAAGTACCGGTCGTCTTCGGGGGAGTTGCCGATGGACACGAGAGCGCCTTTCGAGCGTGTAACCACCTGCTGGAGGTTCAGTCTATGGGTGGTACGAAAGGGTGGGGCAACCGGGCGGGCGTGGTTTGTACGCCAGGGGAATGGGGCATTGCCGCCCCTCCCCTCATCGGACGTACGACCGCCGGAAAGGGTTGCTCCGGTTTCCTCACGGATGGATCTCGGCGGTATCTCGCCACGGTGAACCGGGCGACGACGGCGCCCGGCGGACCGACCACCGTGAGCGCCGTACCGGCTGCCCGGCCGGCCGCCCGGCCGGCTGCCGGATCACGGCGCGTCCTCGCCGCGGATGACGGCGAGGATCCCGTCCAGGTCGTCGGGTTTGACGAGCACGTCGCGCGCCTTGGAGCCCTCGCTCGGTCCCACGATGTCCCGCGACTCCATCAAGTCCATCAGCCGGCCGGCCTTCGCGAAGCCCACCCGCAGCTTGCGCTGGAGCATGGACGTGGAGCCGAACTGGGTGGAGACGACCAGCTCGGCCGCCTGGCACAGCAGGTCGAGATCGTCGCCGATCTCCTCGTCGATCTCCTTCTTCTGCTTGCCGCCGACGGTGACGTCGTCCCGGAAGACCGGCGCCATCTGGTCCTTGCAGTGCCGGACGATCGTGGCGACCTCGGCCTCGGTGACGAAGGCGCCCTGCATCCGGACGGGCTTGTTCGCGCCCATCGGCAGGAACAGGCCGTCGCCCTTGCCGATCAGCTTCTCGGCGCCGGGCTGGTCGAGGATGACGCGGCTGTCGGCGAGCGAGGAGGTGGCGAAGGCGAGCCGGGACGGCACGTTCGCCTTGATCAGACCGGTGACGACGTCCACCGAGGGCCGCTGGGTGGCGAGCACGAGGTGGATGCCGGCCGCGCGGGCCAGCTGGGTGATACGGACGATCGCGTCCTCGACGTCGCGCGGCGCGACCATCATCAGGTCGGCCAGCTCGTCGACGATCACCAGCAGGTACGGGTAGGGCTGCAGTTCGCGCTCGCTGCCCGGCGGCGGTTTCACCTTGCCGTCGCGGATCGCCTGGTTGAAGTCGTCGATGTGCCGGAAACCGAAGGCGGCGAGGTCGTCGTAGCGCAGGTCCATCTCGCGCACGACCCACTGGAGCGCCTCGGCGGCCTTCTTGGGGTTGGTGATGATCGGCGTGATGAGGTGCGGGATGCCCTCGTACGCGGTCAGTTCGACCCGCTTGGGGTCGACGAGCACCATCCGGACGTCGTCCGGGGTCGCTCTTATCATCACCGACGTGATCAGGCAGTTGATGCACGAGGACTTGCCGGAGCCGGTGGCGCCGGCGACCAGGATGTGCGGCATCTTCGCCAGGTTGGCCATCACGTAGCCGCCCTCGACGTCCTTGCCGAGCGCCACCAGCATCGGGTGGTCGTCCTCGGCCGCCTCCGCGAGCCGCAGGACGTCGCCGAGGTTGACCATCTCCCGGTCGGTGTTCGGGATCTCGATGCCAACGGCGGACTTGCCGGGGATGGGCGAGATGATCCGGACGTCGGGGCTGGCCACGGCGTACGCGATGTTCTTGGTGAGCGCGGTGATCTTCTCGACCTTGACGGCCGGGCCCAGTTCGACCTCGTAGCGGGTGACCGTCGGGCCGCGGGTGAAGCCGGTGACGGCCGCGTCGACCTTGAACTCCGCGAAGACGTTGGTGAGCGACTCGACGACGACGTCGTTGGCCGCGCTGCGCGTCTTGCCCGGGCCGCCGCGCTCCAGCAGGTCCATGGAGGGCAGGGAGTACGTGATGTCCCCGGCGAGCTGGAGCTGTTCGGCCCGCGCGGGCAGGTCGGTCGGCTCGGGCGCCGGCTTGGTCAGGTCGGGCACCGCGCCGCCGCGGTCCTCGGGGGCGCGCCGCTTGCCGCCGCGCGCGCCCGGCACGGACGCCGCGGGGGCCGGGGTCTCCCCCGTCGCCTCGGCGGCGGCCGCGGCCACGGCGGCGGCCCGGTCGGCGGTGAGGTCCCGGGTGAGGTCGGCGACCAGCGGGGACGGCGGCATGCCGTTGAGGACCGCGCCGTCGAGCGCGGCGGCCGCCGCGGCGGCCACGTCGACCGGGTCGAGCCCGCCGGTGTCGAACGCGGACGCGGGCGGGGTACGGCGCCGGCCGCGCCGCTCCAGGGCCTCGGCCTCCGCCTGGTCCGGGTCGGATTCGACGCCGTTCCCGGGGCCGGCCGGCCGGCGGCGGGACGAACGGGCCGGCCGGGGTTCGTCGTCGCGCCACTCGTCGCCGTACACGTCGTACGGGTCCGCGTCGGGGTCGTAGGCGGGTTCGACGACGCCGAGCCGGGCGCCGAGCGCGCGCAGCCGCTGCGGGATGGCGTTGACGGGGGTGGCGGTGACGACGAGCAGGCCGAAGAGGGTGAGCAGCAGGAGCAGCGGTACCGCCAGGACCTCGCCCATCATGAAGACGAGGGGCTTGGACGCGGCCCAGCCGATCAGGCCGCCGGCGTCCTGCATGGCTTTGGTGCCGTCGCCGCGGCCGGGCGAGTCGCACGCGATGTGCACCTGCCCGAGAATGCCGATGGCCAGCGCGGACAGGCCGATGACGATCCGTCCGTTGGCCTCCGGCCGCTGCGGATAGAGCAGCAGCCGGACGCCGATCGCGCCGAGCAGCAGCGGGACGAGCAGGTCGAGCCGTCCGAAGGAGCCGGTGACGAGCATCTCCACCAGGTCGCCGACGGGTCCTTGGAGGTTGGACCAGGTGCCGGCGGCGACGACCAGGGCGAGCCCGATCAGCAGCAGCGCGAGTCCGTCCTTGCGGTGCGCCGGGTCGAGGCCCTTGGCGCCTCGCCCCACGTGCCGGAACAACCCGCCGATTCCGCGCCCGAGTCCGCGCACCAGGCGGTAGATGCCGCCGGTGGGAGACGGCGCGGGCCGGGGTGCGGGCTTCTTCGCCGGTGCCTTCTTGGCGGGCGCGCGCTTGGCGGGCGCTGCCTTCTTGGCGGGCGCCTTCTTCGCGGGCGGCTTGGCGGTGGAACCGGTGGCGGACTTGGCGGGCGGCTTTCCAGGGGACTTTCCGGGCGCCGCTTTCTTCGCGGCGCCGGTCGTACGGCCGGCGCGCGGCTTCGCGGTGCCCGCCGTGCCCTGGGAACCCTTGCCGGACGTACGTGAGGCCATGGTGCTGAGGTTACCGGTGCGCACCGCCCGGAAAACACGCTCACCCGTTCGTGTCGTGCCGTATCGGGCGCGAAACTGACACCCGTTCACGACGGGCGCCCGCGGAGTGACCTTTCGTCAGTTCTGCGACGGCAGAACGGCGGTGCCGCCGGTGCCCGGCTCCAGCGCGTCGAGGGCCCGGCGCAGTCCGGTGAGCTTGCGCTCCAGGTGCGCGGCGGTGGCGACGGCCGCCGCGTCGGCGGAGTCGTCGTCGAGCTGTTTGGACAGCGCCTCGGCCTGTTCCTCGACGGCGGCGAGCCGCGCGGACAGTTCGGCGAGCAGGCCCGCGGACTCCTTGGTCTGCCCGCCGGGGCCGCCGCCCTCCAACTGGAGCCGGAGCAGCGCGGCCTGTTCGCGGAGCTGACAGTTCTTCATGTACAGCTCCACGAAGACCGACACCTTGGCGCGCAGCACCCACGGGTCGAACGGCTTGGAGATGTAGTCGACGGCGCCCGCCGCGTACCCGCGGAAGGTGTGGTGGGGGCCGTGGTTGATGGCGGTGAGGAAGATGATCGGGATGTCCCGGGTCCGCTCCCGCCGCTTGATGTGCGCGGCCGTCTCGAACCCGTCCATGCCGGGCATCTGGACGTCCAGCAGAATGACCGCGAAGTCGTCGGTCAGCAGCGCCTTGAGCGCTTCCTCCCCGGACGATGCCCGGACCAGGGTCTGATCGAGCGCGGAGAGAATGGCCTCCAACGCCAGCAGATTCTCCGGCCGGTCATCGACCAGGAGGATCTTGGCCTTCTGCACCATGCCTCGTCCTCCTCGCCCCGGCACTGGCTCGCTCCGGCTCCGCGAGCCGGGGGAAGCACCGGGCGCCGCCCCAGAAGACGACTCCCACACGCCGTCCGTCCTTGTGCCGGTCATCGTAGCCGCACCCCACCCATCGCCACACCCTGTCACCGCGATGTCACAGAGCACGCAGACCCGTGCCCGTATGTCGAACGCGGCGGGAGCCCGGAAGGTTCCCGGTGTCGCCAAAAGTCCCGCGCGGAACATCCGGCGGGCCCGGGGCAGAGGTCCGGCGGACGTCCGCGGAACGGCCGGCAAGCGGTCGCGGGGCGGGGCGCGACAGCCCCGCCCCGGCGTCCGTACGGCCCCGGGCGCGGTCCCCTCCGGCTCCGGACGGGACCCGGCTCAGTGCCCCTCGCCCCGCATCCACCGCTCCATGACCGTCAGCAGATGGTCCGGGTCCACCGGCTTGGTGACGTAGTCCGAGGCCCCGCACTCGATCGCCTTCTCGCGGTCGCCCTGCATCGCCTTGGCGGTCAGCGCGATGATCGGCAGCCCGGCGAACTGCGGCATCCGCCGGATCGCGGTGGTCGTCGCGTACCCGTCCATCTCCGGCATCATGATGTCCATCAGCACCACGGACACGTCCTCGTGCTGTTCCAGGACCTCGACGCCCTCGCGCCCGTTCTCGGCGTACAGCACCGCGAGGCCGTTCTGCTCCAGGACGCTGGTGAGCGCGAACACGTTGCGGACGTCGTCGTCGACGATCAGCACCTTCTCGCCGCAGAACGAGAACTCCGGCCGCGGTTCCCGACCCGCGTGCTCCCCGCCCTGCGGCGCCGGCGCCTCCTTGCCGGCCTGCCCGGGCAGCTGCGCCCGCTTCGGGGCCGCCGCCCGGCGGTGCCGGAACAGCGCGCCGGCGCCCGAGCGGAGCTCGCCGGGCGCGGGCGCCGGCGCGAAGTGCGCCAGGCCCTCGGCGAAACCGTCCTCGTCCGCGTATCCGAGCGCGGCGTCCCGGCCCCGCCGCTCGTGGTCCTCGTCCTGGTCGTGGTCCTGCCCGGCGCCCGCGTGCGCGGACTCGGTCGGGCACAGCGGCAGGTAGAGGGTGAAGGTCGAGCCTCGGCCGGGCTCGCTCGCCGCGTGGATCTCGCCGCCGAGCAGCCGGGCGATCTCCCGGCTGATGGACAGGCCGAGGCCGGTCCCGCCGTACTTGCGGCTGGTGGTGCCGTCGGCCTGCTTGAACGCCTCGAAGATGACCAGCATCTTGCTCTCGGCGATGCCGATGCCGGTGTCCGTCACCGAGAAGGCGATCAGGTCGGCGTCCGCGTCGCGCAGCGTCCCGGCCTCCAGCATCTGTTCGCGGATCGACTGCGGCACGTCCGCGCCGGCCGGGCGGATGACCAGCTCGACGGCTCCGCTGGCGGTGAACTTCACCGCGTTCGACAGCAGGTTGCGCAGCACCTGGAGCAGCCGCTGCTCGTCGGTGTGCAGGGTGGCGGGCAGCTCGGGCGAGACCCGCACCGAGAAGTCGAGCCCCTTCTCCGCCGTGAGCGGCCGGAACGTGGCCTCCACGTAGTCGACGAGCTGGACGAGCGCGATCCGGGTCGGCGACACGTCCATCTTGCCGGCCTCGACCTTCGACAGGTCGAGGATGTCGTTGATCAGCTGGAGCAGGTCGGACCCGGCGCCGTGGATGGTGTCGGCGAACTCGATCTGCTTGTGCGTCAGATTGCCGTCGGCGTTGTCGGCGAGCAGCTTCGCCAGGATCAGCAGCGAGTTGAGCGGGGTGCGCAGCTCGTGCGACATGTTGGCGAGGAACTCGGACTTGTAGCGCATGGAGACGGCGAGCTGTTCGGCCCGCTCCTCCAGGACCTGCCGGGCCTCCTCGATCTCGGTGTTCTTCACCTCGATGTCGCGGTTCTGGCGGGCCAGCAGCGCGGCCTTCTCCTCCAGCTCCGCGTTGGAGTTCTGCAGCTCCTTCTGCCGGTTCTCCAGCTCGCCCGACCGCTCCTTCAGCTGCTCGGTCAGCTCCTGCGACTGCTTGAGCAGCACCTCTGTACGGGTGTTGACGCTGATGGTGTTGACGGTGGTGGCGATCAGCTCGGCGATCTGGTTGAGGAAGTCGCGCTGGATGTGGGTGAACGGCTGGAAGGACGCCAGCTCGATCACGCCGAGCACCCGGCCCTCGAACAGCACCGGCAGCACGATCACATGGGCCGGGGCGGCCTCGCCCAGTCCGGACGAGATCTTCAGATAGCCCGGCGGTACGTTGACGTGGATGCTCCGCTTCTCCTCGGCGGCCGTGCCGATGAGCGTCTCGCCGGGCCGGAAGGTCGTCGGCATGGTGCCGGCCGAGTAGCCGTAACTGCCGCGCATGCGCAGCTCGTACTCCCCTTCGCCCTCCCCCACGGGTTCGGTGTCGCTGTGGGCGGCGCCGAGCGGGGTGGCGACGAAGAAGGCGCCGTGCTGCGCCGAGACCACCGGGGTCAGCTCGCTCATGATGAGCGAGGCGACGTCCTTCAGGTCGCGGCGGCCCTGCATGAGGGCGGAGATACGGGCCAGATTGCCCTTCAGCCAGTCCTGCTCCTCGTTGGCGAGGGTGGTGTCGCGCAGGTTGGCGATCATGGTGTTGATGTTTTCCTGGAGGGCCTGGATCTCCCCGGCCGCGTCCACACCGTCGATCTTGAGGTTGAGGTCGCCGCGGGTCACCGCGGTGGCGACCTTCGCGATGGCCCGCACCTGCCGGGTCAGGTTCCCGGCCATCTCGTTGACCGACACGGTCAGGTCCCGCCAGGTGCCGTCGACGTCCCGGACCCGGGCCTGGCCGCCGAGGATGCCCTCGGTACCCACCTCGCGGGCCACCCGGGTGAGTTCCTCCGCGAAGTTGGAGAGCTGGTCGACCATCGTGTTGATGGTGCTCTTCAGCTGGAGGATCTCCCCGCGCGCGTCGATGTCGATCTTCTTGGTCAGATCGCCCTTGGCGATGGCGGTCGTGACGGCGGCGATCTGGCGCACCTGGCCCGTCAGGTTGTCGGCCATCGAGTTCACCGAGTCGGTGAGGTCCTTCCAGGTGCCCGAGACGCCGGGGACGCGCGCCTGGCCGCCCAGCTCGCCCTCCGTGCCCACCTCACGGGCGACGCGGGTCACCTCGTCGGCGAACGACGACAGGGTCGTCACCATCGTGTTGACGGTGTCGGCGAGTTCGGCGACCTCGCCGCGCGCCTCGACCGTCACCTTCTTCGTCAGATCGCCGTTGGCGACGGCCGCCGAGACCCGGGAGATGTTGCGCACCTGATAGGTGAGGTTGTTGGCCATCAGGTTGACGTTGTCGCTCAGGTCCTTCCAGATGCCGGTCACGCCGCTCACCCGGGCCTGCCCGCCGAGGATGCCCTCGGTACCCACCTCACGGGCCACCCGGGTCACCTCGGCGGCGAAGTTGGACAGCTGGTCGACCATCGTGTTGACGGTCGTCACCAGCTCCAGGATCTCGCCCTTGGCGTCGACGGTGATCTTCCGCGACAGGTCGCCGCGCGCCACGGCGGTGGTGACCTCGGCGATGTTCCGGACCTGGAAGGTCAGGTTGTTCGCCATCATGTTCACCGACTGGGTGAGGTCCTTCCAGGTGCCGGAGACTCCCTGCACCTCGGCCTGACCGCCCAGGATGCCCTCCGTGCCCACCTCGCGGGCCACGCGCGTCACCTGCTCGGCAAAGCTGGAGAGCTGGTCCACCATCGTGTTGAGGGTGTTCTTGAGCTCGAGGATCTCCCCGCGCGCGTCCACGTCGATCTTCTGCGACAGGTCGCCGCGCGCCACGGCGGTCGCGACCTGCGCGATGTTGCGCACCTGGTCGGTGAGGTTGCCGGCCATGCCGTTCACCGAGTCGGTGAGGTCCCGCCACACACCGGCGACGCCCGGCACCTGCGCCTGTCCGCCCAGCCGGCCTTCGGTGCCCACCTCGCGGGCCACCCGGGTCACCTGGTCCGCGAACGCGGAGAGCTGGTCCACCATCGTGTTGATGGTGTTCTTCAGCTCCAGGATCTCCCCGCGCGCGTCCACGTCGATCTTCTGCGACAGGTCACCGCGCGCCACCGCCGTCGTCACCTGGGCGATCTGCCGTACCTGCGACGTCAGGTTGCCGGCCATGAAGTTCACGGAGTCGGTCAGCTCGCGCCACCGCCCGGACACGCCGTCCACCCGGGCCTGACCGCCCAGCCGTCCCTCGGTGCCCACGTCCCGCGCCATCCGCGTCACCTGGTCGGCGAACGACGACAGCTGCGACACCATGGTGTTGACGGTGTTCTTCAGCTCCAGCATCTCGCCGGCCACGTCGACCGTGACCTTCTGCGACAGGTCACCGTTGGCGACCGCCGTCGTCACCTGGGCGATGTCCCGCACCTGGCCCGTCAGGTTACGGAAGGCCGTGTTCACGGAGTCCGTGAGGTCCTTCCACGTCCCCGCCGCGCCCGGCACCTGCGCCTGACCGCCCAGCAGACCCTCGACGCCGACCTCCCGCGCCACCCGGGTCACCTCGGAACCGAACGCGGACAGCTGGTCGACCATCGTGTTGACGGTGTTCTTCAGCTCCAGCATCTCGCCGGCCACGTCCACGGTGACCTTCTGCGACAGGTCACCGTTGGCGACCGCCGTCGTCACCGTCGCGATGTCCCGCACCTGCGTGGTGATGTTGCGGAAGACGGTGTTGACCGAGTCGGTGAGGTCCTTCCAGGTGCCCGCCGCGCCCGGCACCTGCGCCTGGCCTCCGAGCAGACCCTGCGCGCCGACCTCGCCGGACACACGCGTCACCTCGTCCGCGAAGGTGCGCAGCGTCTCCGTCATCTGGTTGATGGTGTCCGCGAGCTGGGCGATCTCGCCGCGCGCCGAGACCTGCACCTTCTGCGAAAGGTCGCCATTGGCGACGGCGGTGGTGACCTCCGCGATTCCTCTCACCTGATTGGTCAGATTTCCCGCCATCGTGTTGACGGAGTCGGTGAGGTCCTTCCACACGCCGGCTACCCCGGCCACCTCGGCCTGGCCGCCCAGCTCGCCCTCCGTACCCACCTCGCGGGCCACCCGCGTCACTTCGGAGGAGAACGACGAGAGCTGGTCCACCATCCGGTTGACCGTGTTCTTGAGCGCCAGCATCTCGCCGGCCACGTTCGCGGTGACCTTCTGCGACAGATCGCCGTTGGCCACCGCCGTCGTGACCAGGGCGATGTCCCGCACCTGCGCGGTCAGCTGGTTCGCCATGGTGTTGACCGAGTCCGTGAGGTCCTTCCACGAACCCGACATCCCGCGCACCTGCGCCTGCCCGCCCAGGATGCCGTCGGTGCCGACCTCCAGGGCGACCCGGGTCACCTCGTCCGCGAACACCGACAGCTGGTCGACCAGGTTGTTCACGGTACGGGCGACCTTCAGGAACTCGCCGCGCAGCGGCCGCGTCGTCCCGTCGGCGCCCTCCGAGCGCAGCTCCATCCGCTGCCCCAGATCACCGTCGGCCACCGCCGACAGCACCCGCCCGACCTCGGAGACGGGCCGCGCCAGCTCGTCCACCAGCGCGTTCGCCGCGTCGATCGCCGACGCCCAGGCCCCCTCGCCGGCCCCGGTGTCCAGCCGCTCCGACAGCTTGCCCTCGCGGCCCACCACCCGGCGCACCCGCGACAGCTCCCCGGTCAGATGCGTCTGCCGGTCCGCGACCTCGTTGAACACGGCGGCGATCTCGGTCATGATCCCGTCGCCGGAGACCGTCAGCCGCTTGCGGAAATTGCCGTCCCGCATCGACGCCAGCGCGGCCAGCAGCCGCTGCAGCGCGGCCTCGTCGACCTCCACCGTCCCCCTGCCCCCGGGCCGCCCGCCGCCCTTCGCCCGCGCACCGCCACCGCGCCGCGTCGTCGTGCCAGACTCCACCGTGTCCCTCCCGAGGGGGTCGAACGGACCGTACGTTTTCTCGCTACTGCCTGCCCAGTGTTTCACCGGGTCCGGACCAGGCGATAACAGTCCGGCGGCTTCGCACAAGGTCCCCACGTCCGAGGGACGCGATTGAGCGACCGGCATCCGCGGGGACAGCGAAGGTAAGTAACCTGGCATCCGGCTGTCCAACCCGCCCCGGTCCACCCGGCGGGAGCGGGACGGCGGAACGTGAGCACGGGCAGCGGGAGGGCACACCGACCATGGCAGAGCCGGGCGTCGAGACGCGTACGAGGAGTTCAGTGATCACCGCTCGGGCGGCCGCCAGTTTCGAACCCGCCGGGCGGTCCGTCGCGACCGCCCGCGCCTTCGTCCGGGACACCCTGCAGGGCTGGGGATACGCCGAGGTCGTCGACGACGCCGTCGTCCTGACCAGCGAACTCGTCACCAACGCCGTCATCCACGCCGGCACCTCGGCCGACGTCCTGTGCCTGCGCCACGACGACGGCGTCCGCATCGAGGTCGCCGACCGCTACCCCGAACGTGAGATCCCCGTCCAGCAGAGCCGGACGCCCGGCAGCCCCGACCGCGAGAACGGCCGGGGCCTTCTGCTGTGCGCCGCCCTCGCCACCCGCTGGGGCGTCGACTACGCCCCCACCCACAAGCACGTCTGGTTCCACCTCGACCTGCCCGAACGCCCCGTCGGCACCCGCTCCGCGGGCCCTCTCCTGCCCGACCGGCTACTCCCCCGCACCGACAGCCGCGTCCGCGTCGCCGTCGTCCAGCTCGACGCCGACGGCGCCGTCGCCGCCTGGAACGAGGACGCCGGGGAGATCTTCGGCTACGAATCGGAGCAGGTCGTCGGCAAGCCGCTGGGCGATCTCGCCGCCTGGCCGCACACCCCCGGCATCGCCACCGGCCTCGCCGAGGCACTGCGGCTGTCCCGCTGGGAGGGCAGCTACGGCATCCGCTGCGCCGACGGCCGGGTCGTCCCGGTCTACGCCTCGCACCTCCGGGTGCGCGACGCCGAGGGCGAGCCGTCCACCGTGTGCCTCCTCGTCCGTGAGTTCGAGCGCGCGGTCCTGCAGACCCCGCAGCGCGCCGCCGGCACCGAACCCGGTCCGAAGGACCGCGCCTCCGTCGACCCCTTCGAGGTCTTCATCGGCTCCCCGGCCCCCGAGGACCTCGACGGCCTCCTCCAGCGCACGGTCGAACGCGCCCGCGACATGCTCGACGGCGACGCCGCCTTCCTGCTCCTGGCCACCGACGACGAGACCGAGCTGGAGGTACGGGCCACCACGGGCCTGCCCTCCGCCCGCCAGCGCTTCGCGCGCGTCCCGGTCGAGACCGGCGCCAGCCGCTACGGCTCCGCCCGGATGCCCGCCGTCCACGAGGACCTCGCCGCCGTCCCCGGCGCCGTACCCCTCCTCGAAGGCACCGGCATGCGCTCGGTCGTCACGGTCCCGCTGAAGGTCGAGGGCCGGCTCACCGGTTCTCTCGGCGTCGCCGCCGAGAGCGCCGACCGCTACTCCAACGAGGAGGCCCTGCGCCTCCAGTTCGCCGCGGACCGCATCGCCCTGGCCGTGGAGTCCGCCCGCCTCGGCGAACTGGAACGGCTCCGCCGCGGCTCCCTCAGCTTCCTCGTCGAGGCCTCCGACCTGCTGGCCGGCACCCTCGACCGGGACCAGACGCTGGCCCTGATGGCCCAGATGACGGTCCCGACGCTGGCCACCTGGTGCGCCGTCTACACGATCGCCGAGCAGACGTCGGACCCGAATCTGTCGTATGTCCTGCATGAGGACGAGGACCAGATCGACGGGGTGAAGGCGCTGCTCCTGTCGATCGCCCCGCCCGACCCGGTGACGACGCCCGGCGCCCGGGTCTGGACGGCCCCGGGCGAGGCCGCCCACCGCGCCGCGCTGAGCGTCTCGATGCGCGAGCTCGACGGCCGCGGCAGCCCGGTCTCCTCCGGCATCGACCACGCCCTCACCACGGCGACGGCCGTCGGGGGCGAGACCGTGGTGCTGCCGCTGGTGGCCCGCAACCGCGTCATCGGCATGCTGACGCTGGGCCGGCCCTCCGACGACCACTTCCGCCAGGAGAGCCTGGAGCTGGCCGAGGACCTGTCCCGCCGGGCCGCGCTCGCCCTGGACAACGCCCGCCTCTACTCGGAGCGGGTGGCCATCAGCCAGTCCCTGCAGCGCAGCCTGCTGCCGCCCGGCCTCCCGGAGATCCCGGGTGTCGAGGTCGACGTCATCTACCGCGCGGCCGGCGAGGGCAACGAGGTCGGCGGCGACTTCTACGATCTCTTCCCGATCCGCGACGGCGCGTACGGCCTCGCCATCGGCGACGTCTGCGGTACGGGCCCCGAGGCCGCGGCCGTCACCGGTCTCGCCCGGCACGCCCTGCGGCTGCTGGCCCGCGAGGGCTTCGGCGGCCCGGCCGTCCTGGAGCGCCTGAACGCGGCGATCCTCGACGAGGGCGCCCGCAGCCGCTTCCTCACGCTGCTGTACGGCGAGCTGCGCCCGCTTGAGGACGGCTCGGCCCTCCTCAAGCTCGTCTGCGCGGGCCATCCGCTCCCGCTCCGGCTGAGCCAGGACGGCACGGTCCGCCCGGCGGCCGACCCGCAGCCACTGCTCGGCGTCATGGAGGACCTGGAGCTGTACGAGCAGACGGTCACCCTCGATCCCGGCGATGTCCTGCTGTGTGTCACGGACGGCGTCACGGAGCGCCGCGAGGGCACCCGGATGCTGGGCGACGACGGTCTCGCCGATGTCCTCAGGTCGTGTACGGGCCTGACGGCCGGCGCGGTCGCCGCCCGGGTGCTGCGGGCGGTCGAGCGCTTCGCCCAGGCTCCGGCCTCGGACGACATGGCAATCCTCGCCCTGCGCATCCCGGAGCAGCCCCACCCGTAAGCCGGGTCGGCTCAGCGGCTGTTGAGCCGGGCGGCCTGGCGGGTCAGATAGTCGCGCTCTGCCAGGTCGGTCGCCTTGCGGGCCGCCTCGGCGTACAGCCGGGCCGCGGTCCTCGGGGCTCCGTCGCGTTCGTGGAGGTAGGCGGCCGCGGCGGTGTACCGGGGCAGGGTGTCGTCGAGTGCGGTGAGCGCCGCGAGCCCGGCGCGGGGTCCGTCGGCCTCGCCGACGGCGACGGCCCGGTTGAGCCGGACGACGGGGCTGCCGGTGAGACGGACGAGTTCGTCGTACCACTCGACGATCTGCACCCAGTCCGTCTCCTCGGTGCTGGGCGCGTCGGCGTGCAGGGCCGCGATGGCGGCCTGGGCCTGGAACTCGCCGAGCCGGTCGCGGGCGAGAGCACGCTGGAGTACGGCCACGCCTTCGGCGATCATCCCGGTGTCCCAGCGGCCGCGGTCCTGTTCGGCGAGCGGCACCAGGCTTCCGTCGGCCGCGGTCCGGCCGGCCCGGCGGGCGTGGTGGAGCAGTATGAGCGCGAGGAGTCCCGCCACCTCGGGGTGGTCGATCGCGGCGGCGAGCTGCCGGGTGAGCCGGATGGCCTCGGCGGCGAGGTCGACGTCCCCGGAGTAGCCCTCGTTGAAGACCAGGTAGAGGACGCGCAGCACGGTGGCGACGTCGCCGGGCCGGTCGAGCCGTACGCCGGAGACGGTGCGTTTGGCCCGGCTGATCCGCTGCGCCATGGTCGCCTCGGGCACCAGGTAGGCGGCGGCGATCTGGCGGGTGGTCAGTCCGCCGACGGCGCGCAGGGTGAGGGCGACCGCGGACGACGGGGTCAGCGAGGGGTGCGCGCACAGGAAGTACAGCTGGAGCGTGTCGTCGGCCGCGGACACGGGTCCGGGTGCGGGCGTCTCGTGGACGCGGTCCTCGCGCCGACGGCGGGCGGTGTCGGCCCGGGTGGCGTCGAGGAAGCGGTGCCAGGCGACGGTGACGAGCCAGCCTTGGGGGTCCCGGGGCGGGTCGGCGGGCCAGACCCGCAGCGCTTCGAGCAGTGCGTCCTGGACGGCGTCCTCGGCCGCCGCGAACTCGGCTCCGCGGCGGACGAGGACGCCGAGCACGCCCGGCGTGAGAGCACGCAGCCGTGCCTCGTCCATGGGTGGGGTCATTCGGTGATGGTGGGGCACTCGCCCATGAAGGGCCGGAGTTCGAGCCATTCGTGGATCGGCTTGCCGCCGGCTCCGGGTGCCGAGGACAGTTCCCCGGCCAGTTCGAGGGCCCGCTGGTAGTCGTCGACGTCGATCACCATCCACCCGGCGATGAGGTCCTTCGTCTCGGCGAACGGCCCGTCGGTGACCGGCGGCCGTCCTTCGCCGTCGTACCGGACGAACGTCCCCTCGGGGGAGAGCGCCTGGGAGCCGACGAATTCCCCGGTCTTCTCCAGCCGGGCGGCGAAGTCGTTCATGTACTGCATGTGGGCCGAGATCTCCTCGGGCGTCCACTGCTCCATGGGAGTGTCGTTGACCGAGGCCGGCGCGCCCCGGTAGTGCTTCAGCAGCAGGTACTTGGCCATGGTGCTCTCCTTGGTGCGGTGCGACCCATTCTGGTCGCGCTCACCCCTGGGACGAAGCCGGCCACGCGGTCTCGACATCCTCGCCGAACTTTCTTCGACGAAGTTTCCCGGACAACGCAAAAAGGCCCCCGCCTGATGGCGGGGGCCTTTTCTCTGAGCCCTTTAACGGAATCGAACCGTTGACCTTCTCCTTACCATGGAGACGCTCTACCGACTGAGCTAAAAGGGCGGGTTGTTCGGCGGTGTCCTACTCTCCCACAGGGTCCCCCCTGCAGTACCATCGGCGCTGAAAGGCTTAGCTTCCGGGTTCGGAATGTAACCGGGCGTTT